>NZ_VDAS01000064.1:0-2249 GCF_019584165.1 Enterobacter sp. EC_64 | reverse complement strand
AGCCTAAATAGGCTGATTCGATGTGTTTGCGGGAAAAAAATCGGCCCAGATCCGCGAAATTTTAATCAGCGAGTCAGCTTGGGAAGAAATGACCTGCTTATTCGCACCTTCCTTAAATGTGCACCATCGCGTAAAATTACTCTATGGAGAGGGGTTGGTTATCCGCCGTCTTGAGCCGGGTACGGAAATTGCGTTTTACATTCCTCACGCCGCTACTGTCGTTCCGCCGTTATTGTCGCAGCAAGGAGGAAATGCATGAAAGTTCTCATCGTAGAAGATGAAGTGCTGGCGCAGCAGGAGCTTAACTGGTTGATAAAAGAACATAGCCAGATGGAAGTGGCTGGTATCTTTGACGATGGCATGGATGTACTGAAATACCTGCAACATCATGAAGTTGACGCTATTTTTTTAGATATAAACATCCCTTCTTTAGATGGCGTGTTATTGGCGCAAAACATCAGTAAATTTGCCCATAAGCCATTTATCGTGTTTATCACTGCCTGGAAAGAACATGCGGTAGAAGCGTTTGAACTTGAAGCGTTCGACTACATTCTGAAACCTTACCAGGAGTCGCGCATTATCGGCATGCTGCAAAAACTGGAAGCTGCATACCAGCAACAGAATGCCCCGGCGTCTGGGAATACGACGAACCGCGAAGCGTTGACGATTAACCTGGTGAAAGATGAGCGAATTATCGTCACCGACATCAACGATATTTATTACGCCGAAGCGCACGAGAAAATGACGTTTGTTTATACGCGACGTGAAGCCTATGTGATGTCGATGAATATCACCGAGTTTTGCCACAGGCTGCCCGAAAGCCACTTCTTCCGCTGCCACCGTTCATATTGCGTTAACTTAAGCAAAATCCGCGAGATAGAGCCGTGGTTTAACAATACTTATATTTTACGCCTGCGGGATTTGGATTTTCAGGTGCCGGTGAGTCGCAGCAAGGTAAAAGAGTTTCGTGCGTTGATGCGCTTGTAAATCGGGCGCAGGAATTTGCACCCGATTTGTAGGGTGGATAAGCGTTATCCACCATTTTTTTAGACTACTAAAGAACCTGTCCCAGCGTCTGACGCAGATGCGCGCCAGCACCCAGCAGTCCAGGTTGATCATGCACAATCAAGTAGACCGGGATATTTTGTACGTACTCTTTAAAACGCCCTTTGTCTTCAAAACCACCACGGAAACCGGATGCTTTAAAGAATTCCAGGAAACGCGGCACGATCCCACCTGCGATGTAAACACCACCAAACGTTCCCAGAGTCAGAGCCAGGTTGCCACCAAAACGCCCCATGATCACACAGAACAAAGACAGCGCACGACGACAGTCGGTGCAGCTATCTTCTAGCGCTCGTTCAGTAATATCTTTCGGTTTATAACCCTGCGGCTCGCGACCATCGGATTTAACAATAGCGCGGTACAGATTCACCAAACCTGGTCCTGACAGCACTCGTTCAGCGGAAACATGACCAATTTCGGTGCGCAGTTCTTCGAGGATAATCCCCTCTTCTTCACTGTTTGGCGCAAAATCAACATGACCGCCCTCACCCGGTAGGCTAACCCAGCGTTTATCAACGTGAACGAGATGCGCCACACCAAGCCCGGTACCTGCGCCATATACCGCAACAGGTTTACCTTTGATTGGCTCACCGCCGCCAAACTTAATCAGATGCTCATCTTTGATCATCGGAATAGCCATCGAAACAGCGGTGAAGTCGTTAATGATTTCCAGATGTTCAAAGCCAAGATTCTTTTTCATCTCAGCGGTAGAGAATGCCCAGGTATGGTTGGTCATCGCCACCCAATCGCCGGTAATCGGGCAAGCAATTGCGATACAACCGTCAGTCACACTAACACTGTGCTCTTTGAGATAATGCACCACAACCGCTTCCAGGCTCGGAAAATCGAGGCCCGAATAGGTTTTTGCCTGAGTGATGTCGCCATTTTCTACGTTGCACAGTGCCAGACGTGCATTGGTACCGCCTACATCTCCTACCAAAGCATATTTTGTCATTCTTCCACTGCTCCGCTAAAGTCAAAATAAGTCCTGACAACACTGTAAAATTAGCTAGCCTAAACAACAACGACCAGATGAGAAGTGCCTTGGGATTATAGATCTTCGTCACAGATTAGGGAAGGTGCGAACAAGTTCCTGATATGAGATCATCATATTCATCCGGAGCGCATCCCAGAGGGACATCATGAGCCATCAACTCACCTTCGCCGATAGTGAATTCAGCACT
>NZ_VDAS01000063.1:0-2440 GCF_019584165.1 Enterobacter sp. EC_64 | reverse complement strand
TGCCCTAACAGGATCCCGGTCATCTCAAAATTGGTGTTAGTGTTAGACATATATTCAAGCCTATCTCTTATCTGGAGATACAGCTACTGTCTGGTGTTTCAGGGGGCTACATCAGTTGGCCTACAGCAGCTACCATCAAGAAGGTGCTAGGACTATGAGCATGAGACTTGTAGAAGTGATCAACCAGCTGAATGAATATGAGTCTTATCGTTCGTTTAATGGCAATCACATTGAAGCTATGAGCATGATTGCTAGAGGTGCTTCTAGTAGTGACGTGATTATCACATATGACCCACCAGAAGATATCAAAGCTCTTTGGTTAGAGATGGTATGGCTTAGTGTCCATCCTACTCGTAGACACCATGAGATCTTTGAAGAGTGGTATCAAGGTGTGATTGATCTGTTAGGAGATGCATAATGTACATTCCAATTTGGGCATTGGTGATTTTAGCTATTGCTATTGGTCTACTTTGGAATTGGGGATTAACCTATAAAAATAACTTCATCAAGTTTTACAGAGAGTGGGGGTTAGCTCGTTATGAGTTTGAACGTGCTGCTACATTATTGGCTTGTGATCGTAGTAACTGTGTTGAAACCTTGTGTGATCAAGACAAAAAAAATTTAGCTAGGCATATGTTCGGTGAGTGGATTTATGACGACAGATGGACTCGTTGGAATAGCGGTAATTTCTACGATGAAGGAATCTCCCTTGTTAGGGAGGCCATATACCAGCAATGCCAAAAGTATGATTACTCAAATCTTGAATATAAATATTCAGGAAGAAATGACTAAAGCAAACCAAAATTATTGAACGATTTGGAGAATAAAAATGTATCTTCCACTTTGGGTAGGATTCTTAATGGTATTGGTTATCATCTATCTTGCAGTTATTAATAGCAAAAAGATGGAAAAGCTTAATGATGAACTGATTAAATTGAATGCCATGCTCATTGAAACAAAAAATGAGCTTAAGGATAATCTGTACGATGCTAGGTTTATGATTAAAACCAATCAACTTCTCTTAGAAGAGCTGTATAGAACTGATCTTACTACAAATTATTTTTGTAGTAACATATACAATACTTCCTATCGTACTGGTACTACTATCAAGCATATAGATGAAGAGCTTCAGTTTCATTTAAAAGGTTATAGTAAATCTGAGAATACTGTTATGGAGGCTTGTTACGCTGTTAACGGTAATAAAGAAACTGCTCCAATTTTTGCAGATAGCAAGATAATTGAAATTAAAGATAACGTTACAATTTCTAAGATTTGAAGCTGTAGTCTTGAGGCAAGGATGCCTATCAGAATTTTTAAACCGGAATCAAGTATATAATCAAGCGTAGGTGTTACTTAAAAATTACTCAGGGGAATAATATATAATTATTATACTACTCCCCCTATAGGCCTACCTACTTAGTAATGTTTATTTCAATATCAATATGATTAACAATATAATCACTATTCCTATCCCTACTCCCACCATACTAAAGAATGGTATTGCTACATATTGAATAAGCAACCATCCCATAACTATCACTATTCCTGCTAGCACATAGTTGAAATGATCTTTCAATACCTTCCATCCAATAGCTATGAATGTCCCTGTTAAAATCAACATAACAGTGATAGTTCCAATCCATCTAATTGTTTCCATGCTTAACACACCTTCTCTAAAGCTTTCTGCATTTGAATAAGTGGCTTCCTAGTTTGATATACACGGTCTGTTGTAACAGTGTTGCTATGACCTAATATTGCATATCTAACAGAGTCAGCTACCTCAATATCCCTCAGTCTATTACTCAGTGACATACGGAAATCATGTGTACTGTGATCTAAGCCAAATTGCTTAAATGCGTTAGCTACACGGCTTGCTGCTGCATTATTCTTATTCCAACCCAATACCACCTTCCCTTTAGGAAGTGCTCTCAGATCTTCGTACAGCTAGTTTAAATGGCTATTGATGGGGATATTCCTAACACTGCTATCACATTTAACTGTCTTCCCATTCTCTGTATTGATGCTTATGCATCGTACACCATCTACTTCTCTGAAATCCTCTGGACGTAATTGATTAGCTTCACCTATCCTCATTCCAGTGATCCATAAGATCATTAATAGCTCCTTCAGCTTTCCTTTGTAATTATTAACATACGCTGAACTGATAGCTTCTTGATAAGTAACAGGTGCTATTTCCGTCTTGGTATTAACAGTTTCAATTTTATTAAACAGCATTCCCCTAACAGGATTCGACTGTAACCAGTCTCGTTTATTAACACAGAAGCCAAATAGGGCTTGTAGCTTAATAAGAGCATCCTGACGGCTTCTAGGGAAGGTGCGAACAAGTCCCTGATATGAGATCATGTTTGTCATCTGGAGCCATGGAACAGGGTTCATCATGAGTCATCAACTTACCTTCGCCGACAGTGAATTCAGCAGT
>NZ_VDAS01000062.1:0-2502 GCF_019584165.1 Enterobacter sp. EC_64 | reverse complement strand
TCTAAATAGGCTGATTCAAGGCATTTACGGGAGAAAAAATCGGCTCAAACATGAAGAAATGAAATGACTGAGTCAGCCGAGAAGAATTTCCCCGCTTATTCGCACCTTCCCTAGAGTAAGTAGTTCGCCAGTTAATAGTTTGCGCAACGTTGTTGCCATTGCTGCAGGCATCGTGGTGTCACGCTCGTCGTTTGGTATGGCTTCATTCAGCTCCGGTTCCCAACGATCAAGGCGAGTTACATGATCCCCCATGTTGTGCAAAAAAGCGGTTAGCTCCTTCGGTCCTCCGATCGTTGTCAGAAGTAAGTTGGCAGCAGTGTTATCACTCATGGTTATGGCAGCACTGCATAATTCTCTTACTGTCATGCCATCCGTAAGATGCTTTTCTGTGACTGGTGAGTACTCAACCAAGTCATTCTGAGAATAGTGTATGCGGCGACCGAGTTGCTCTTGCCCGGCGTCAACACGGGATAATACCGCACCACATAGCAGAACTTTAAAAGTGCTCATCATTGGAAAACGTTCTTCGGGGCGAAAACTCTCAAGGATCTTACCGCTGTTGAGATCCAGTTCGATGTAACCCACTCGTGCACCCAACTGATCTTCAGCATCTTTTACTTTCACCAGCGTTTCTGGGTGAGCAAAAACAGGAAGGCAAAATGCCGCAAAAAAGGGAATAAGGGCGACACGAAAATGTTGAATACTCATACTCTTCCTTTTTCAATATTATTGAAGCATTTACCAGGGTTATTGTCTCATGAGCGGATACATATTTGAATGTATTTAGAAAAATAAACAAATAGGGGTTCCGCGCACATTTCCCCGAAAAGTGCCACCTGACGTCTAAGAAACCATTATTATCATGACATTAACCTATAAAAATAGGCGTATCACGAGGCCCTTTCGTCTTCAAGAATTTTATAAACCGTGGAGCGGGCAATACTGAGCTGATGAGCAATTTCCGTTGCACCAGTGCCCTTCTGATGAAGCGTCAGCACGACGTTCCTGTCCACGGTACGCCTGCGGCCAAATTTGATTCCTTTCAGCTTTGCTTCCTGTCGGCCCTCATTCGTGCGTTCTAGGATCCTCCGGCGTTCAGCCTGTGCCACAGCCGACAGGATGGTGACCACCATTTGCCCCATATCACCGTCGGTACTGATCCCGTCATCAATGAACCGGACTGCCACGCCCTGAGCGTCAAATTCCTTTATCAGTTGGATCATATCGGCAGTGTCGCGGCCAAGACGGTCGAGCTTCTTAACCAGAATGACATCACCTTCCTCCACCTTCATCCTCAGCAAATCCAGCCCTTCCCGGTCTGTTGAACTGCCGGATGCCTTATCGGTAAATATACGGTTTGCTTTCACACCTGCGTCTTTGAGTGCTCTGACCTGAAGATCAAGAGACTGCTGACTGGTTGAGACCCGAGCGTAACCAAAAAGTCGCATAAAAATGTACCTTAAATCGAATATCGGACAACTCATGTCTATTATTACAAATTTACGATTTAATAGACATATTAATGTAACAGTTTTACGATGTCCGATAATTTATAATATTTCGGACGGTTGCGAAATTGTTAATTCATGACCATCAGGCAGGGAGGCCGGTATGCCCGTCGATTTTCTGACCACTGAGCAGGAACTGAATTATGGTCGCTATGTTGCAGAACCCAATGACGTGCAGCTGGCGCGCTATTTTCATCTTGATGAGCGGGATCTTGCCTTCATTAACCAGCGGCGGGGAAGGCATAACCGGCTGGGAATTGCGCTTCAGCTCACCACCGCCCGTTTTCTGGGCACCTTTCTGACAGACTTAACCCGGGTTCTGCCAGGTGTTCAGCAATTTGTCGCGGTGCAGCTTAATATTCGCCGTCCGGAAGTCCTTACCCGCTACGCAGAACGGGTTACCACCCTCAGAGAGCATACTGCGCTGATTAAGGAATATTACGGTTACCATGAATTTGGTGATTTCCCCTGGTCTTTCCGCCTGAAGCGCCTGCTGTACACCCGCGCATGGCTCAGTAATGAGCGACCCGGCCTTATGTTTGATTTTGCCACCGCGTGGCTGCTTCAGAATAAGGTCCTGCTGCCCGGAGCAACCACACTTGTACGTCTCGTCAGTGAAATACGCGAACGGGCAAATCAGCGGCTGTGGAAGAAACTGGCCGCGTTGCCGGACAGCTGGCAGACCGCCCGCGTGACGGAGCTTCTGGACATTCCTGAGGGGCAGCGTACTTCACCGCTGGAGCAACTGAAAAAGGGACCGGTCACCGTCAGCGGCCCGGCATTTACCGAAGCGCTGGAGCGGTATATCCGGCTGCGAAACCTGGAATTTTCCCGACTGAATTTTACCGGTCTGCCTGCTATACAACTGCGTAATTTGGCCGGCACTGTTGCAAAGTTAGCGATGAGGCAGCCTTTTGTCTTATTCAAAGGCCTTACATTTCAAAAACTCTGCTTACCAGGCGCATTTCGCCCAGGGGATCACCATAATAAAATG
>NZ_VDAS01000061.1:0-2921 GCF_019584165.1 Enterobacter sp. EC_64 | reverse complement strand
TAGTGCTGAATTCACTATCGGCGAAGGTGAGTTGATGGCTCATGATGTCCCTCTGGGATGCGCTCCGGATGAATATGATGATCTCATATCAGGAACTTGTTCGCACCTTCCTTAGCAGCAGACGAAAAAACATCAGTGTTTACCGTTATGGCAGATCGCTTTAGCATCATCAGTACAGACAGTGCCAAGCTATCAGACAGGGTTTATCCGTTTGTGGTTCAGGGTGGTAAGACTTACATCAACTCAGCGGTGATAGCATCAGCGAGCATCAATGAGGCTATGATAAATAACCTTTCCGTTTCCCGTGCGAAAATTCAGGATGCCGCAATAGACAATACGAAAATCGCCAATGCCGCAATCCGTAACGCCCACATTATGGACGGCGTGATCGACTCAGCGAAGATTAGCCAGCAGATACAATCCAGTAATTGGGATGGTGTGAATGGCTGGGCTATCAATAAAAATGGTAATGCCTGGTTTGGTAACGTTTCTGTACGTGGAAATATACAGGCAACATCTGGTGTACTGAACAACGTTACTATCAGTGAAAACTGTAACATTCTTGGTACTCTAAGTGCCGCACGTATCGTAGGTGATATCTGCCGTCCACAATCAACTGGTATCAACCCTGTACCGTTTATCTTTGGCTCTAAGACTGTATCAGGGGGGCAGGCCGCATTAAATCCAGTAGCTAACCAACACTATATAGCGTTGCGTATACGTGGTGAAGATTTTCCACGTTATTTTGATAGTGATTTATCAATTGGTTTAACCTCATATGAACGTCAATACTTCTATATTCGTATGGGTGGTGATGGAATCGGTTTAACTAATCTCTATTATTATGATGCTGGTAACGGTGGTAGTTCTACATCTTTCAGATTGAATTCTATATATGTTCCGCCTGTAGGTCGTGGTAACTGGAATTATATCTATGTGATGTGTACAACTTCACGTAGTGGTATTGCTTCACTTAATGTTCCTGCTAACTGGTCATCATTCTTATATCGTGCTGGTGATCAGCCTTTATATAATGCGTAATAAATACTATTACCAAAATATAAAATAGGGAAGTACTAAATGGGTATGGGAACAATTCTGGCTTTGGTTATTAGTGGTTTGGTGCTGATATATACTATTTTCCGTGACAATACAAAAGATACTAATGACTTACTAAGTCGTGTATCTGATATTGAAACTACCATTGCGGTACAAGATAGTAACATTACACGTCTAAGCGACGAACAAGACAAGATGAAAGAAACCTTGAGAAATCTTGAAATTCAAATTCACGAATTGGATATCAAACTTGAAAGGATTATTACTATTCTTGAACAATCAAAGCAGTAACAAAAAAAAGGGATAGTATCAATTACGGTACTATCCCTTTTTCTTATTTGTTGGTTAATTGTGCGATCATCGCATTAACTCTATTTGGTGTCTGACGATACCATAAACTATCTTTCGCTTGTTTAATTGCTTCGGGGTAGTTGGCATCACGTAGTGCCTCAATCATCTTTTTAAACTTCATCGTTCCAGATAGGCCAAGTTGAAAAATCATGATGATCATGAAGTCTTGCCAATCTTTAGGCATGGTTAGGTTTAGTTTACTTAGCTGGCTTGTTGCTATGGCTATATCTTTATCAAGTAGTCGAAGTGCTTCAATCTCAGTAATACCGTTAGTGAAGTTTTCATTTGGTAGTACTTTATGCCCGAATCCTACAGTTAAGAATCCTTCTGTATCTTTATACGGGTAGTACTTGTCATTGCGAAAGTATCCCATACGTGTTTGATATGCTCGTGAACCCTCATATTCTATTAATCGTGTTTTTAAATCCATCTTCATAAATACCTTTAGTTAATTTTAAAAAGGTATTTACTAATGGCAGGACGCATTAATAAGAATTGGGAAATGTTCGATAAAGACCAATGGAATATTTCAGACGTAACAGACGGCAACTATACATCTTTTGTTTACATCATAGAGTTTCCAGAAACAGGTGAATTCTATTATGGAAAGAAAATGATTTATCAAAAAGTTAAAAGCATAGATAAACTAAAAGTTAATTCTGTAGAATCTAACTGGAAAAACTACACAGGTAGTAGTAAGACAGTGAATGCTATGATTGATGCTGGCATGGATTATACAAAGAAGATTTTGTATTGTGTTAAATCAGACGCAGAAGCAAGCATTATTGAAACGGCGTTGATTTCGTACTTTGGTTTACATCCAGACAACCTAAACAAAGCAATTCTATGCAAAGCACGTTTACCAAAGAACAGACGTGATTTATTCAATGTATTACAAGATTTAGTAGCGATGTTGGGGAATAGGTAATATGGCATGGAAGGGTGGCAATAGTCCTAATGATATGAAGCGATTCATAAACAAGAACAGCCCAAAGAAAGGACAAGAATTTAAAAAAGAATTAAGTAGCCGTATGCGTATAGTTACACAGCACATTCAAAGAAAAATTGATAATGATGTAGCGGGTGGTGGTGTCGCGTTTACTGGAAAGAGTATGTACTTTAACTTTAGAAAGATAAGTGAGTTCAAGTCAGTTAACCAGATCATCCTACTACCTAATCAAGCATCATATCTAAAGTACGTTCTTGATCCGGCATATAAGAATGTTAATGAAGGGAAGATCATACCGTATCAGAATGCTAAGTTAACTAAGCAAGGTAACATTACACAACTACGTTCAAGAACCAAGAGTGATAAATACAAAAAGGTGAAGAGTAGGAACGGTAACACGTACTTAATCGACACTACCAAGAAATCCTCTAAACGTAATCCTAAACTGGTGATGTAGCCCCCTGAAACACCAGACAGTAGCTGTATCTCCAGATAAGAGATAGGCTTGAATATATGTCTAACACTAACACCAATTTTGAGATGACCGGGATCCTGTTAGGGC
>NZ_VDAS01000060.1:0-4183 GCF_019584165.1 Enterobacter sp. EC_64 | reverse complement strand
GCCCTAACAGGATCCCGGTCATCTCAAAATTGGTGTTAGTGTTAGACATATATTCAAGCCTATCTCTTATCTGGAGATACAGCTACTGTCTGGTGTTTCAGGGGGCTACATCACAGGCGAGGTTGTAGCCTCGACAATGTATCCAGCATTAGTAAGCAGACTGGAAAGAGACGAACAGGCCATTTCATTATCATCAATAACAAGCAAGCTAAGAACGCCGAAGACATCTCCGGGAGCTGAAGCAGATACCTCAGCTGTTGCAAGGCTGCTATCTCCCAACTTGATAGGTATTCTTACTGTAACAGTTGTACCTACATTTACTTCACTAGATATATGAATAGTACCTTTTAATAGTCTGATTATCCCTGCAACAATAGCGAGTCCCATCCCAAATCCAGGTACAGTGGATTTCGAATCTACAACTCGTGTAAATGGTTTAAATATAAACTTTAGTTTGTCTTTAGGGATTCCCTTTCCGGTATCAGAAATGACAATATTTAACACCTTACCTTTTTCTATAAAGTAATCTACATTGACTTCCCCGCGCTCAGTGTACTTAATAGCGTTACTGGTTAAGTTTTCAATTACTTGATTAAGGCGTAGAGCATCTGTAAAAATCACTGCATCATTATTGTTTTTTATTTTAACTGTGACATCCTTTTTTTCATAAATAGCAATGCAATCCTGCACAGCGTTAGTAACGATTGCTTGCAAGCTATTATAGGTGTTTTTTATCTCTACAGATCCGTTGTCAATTTTTGCAAATTCAGCCAAATCATTTAACTGGCGCTCCATTTTCGAAACAGCAGTTTCAAGTCGTTCTATCTGACCAGATTTAATCCCTCCACTCAGATTATTGGTTACGACATCAATGATAGACACTATTGCTTGTAAAGATGTTCTGAGTTCATGGCCTACCATACCTAAAAATGCATTTTTACTGGCAAAAGCAGCCCGTTCTGATAGTAACAATCGGTTAATTTTACTTATGTAAATAAATAGGACAAAAAGAAGCAAGGAAATCAACCCACCTGTAATAAACAGTAGAGTCCATAACTGCTGACGTTTGCTCCTGAAATCTTTAAGAGCGTCATTCCTTTGTGCTATTTCAGCCATATCAGCAAGATTTGTAACGGTTTTAGTTAGCGGTTTTATATCAGCTATGATTGTACTTATCTTTTTATAATCAGGGTGATTATGCGAAAGCAGCCCGTCTATGTCTTCAAGCTTTTTGTTTATCGAATCAATTGTTTCTTCATAGCCTTGCTGTTTATATAGAGGTGCAGTCGCCTCACTCCTTACATAAATAACATTCAAACGAGAATAAAGGATATCGAATTTAAGCCTAACATCGTCAATAGTATTATCGCTATTGATTAGCGTGTAAAGCTCATTCAACTGTATAATGAATTTTGCCACTGAGAAACCGTAGTTTTCTTGGGTGCTAGCGACGGTGTATAAAGTTTTCTCCGATAAAAGACTGTTGTACTTAACAACACTAGACACAGTGAATGCTATCAACAAAAGCAGAGCAACCAAAATGATAAAGAAATTTTTTTTCATTTGAGCACCGTAATTTTGTCTATCTGCCAAATGAACCGTGCAAGATAGTGTGGCGTGTTAAGCTCAATATAATGTTCATCTAAAGGATATACCAAAAAATAAGGTCCAAAATCCCTTATTTGAAGCCTTTTTCCATCCATTTCTGTAGCCAATAAAATGTTATATTTTTCAACGTCATTCATGTCTACAATGATTTCATAATCATTCAGAGCATGGAATTTTAGCTTTGTTCCATTAGCGCCAGCGAGTTTTAAAACATAACTTAGGTCGACGCCCTTGAATTTTACTTTTTTACCGGTTGGCGTCCAAGGTGTTGTCGTTACGATGGTATCCCGTGGGAACGAATCAAACTGCTTTTCAGTAATCACATAACCTTTATCACTGTTAGCATTAGCGATTGAACCATCTATAACTATATCCCCAATATTGCTATATGCACTAATTGACAAAAGCATTAGGGATAAGAATGAAATTATTTTAACCATAAAGATACTCCCTGTAATTATTTTCCACCATTTTAACCAGTTGGAAATCTTCACTACTCTGAATTTTTTCTAATCTTTTATTCCCAACATAAATCGACTTACAATTACTGTAATACTTTGTTCTTAATTCTGGCGGTATTGTATTAAACACGCATTCAGTAGGTACACCAAATCCAGCGGCTATATGCAATGCAGAGGAGTCACAAGTATAAACGTTGCTAGCATACTTAATTAGCGCTATGAAATCTTTCGTATGGGGTGAATACTTTGATATGTTAATATAATTTTTATGATTCACATCCACGAAACCTAGTACCGTTTTTCCTTCGCGCCTAGAAAGCATATCAACTATGTCATAATAGAACTTCGACGGTATACTTCTTATTTTTGTGCTAGCAATAGGTGCAAAAAGTGTGTAGTTTTCAAAAACTGGCGCTCCGAGATCAATATTGCCTAACCATTTATTAGATAGCTCATTATGGTTAACATCATCAAGTTTCACGCCAAGACCTTGGATAAAATAATCATGCATTTCCATAATATGGAAATCTGGAGAATATAGCTGATTTCCCACATCAATATTCAATGCAGTATAAGGCAATTTCTGAATATGAAAAGGCATGTAATGAAGCTCATCTATAACCGAGGATGCTAATTCATACAATTCCTCAACATATGACGGTGCAGTCTCCGGTCGAATAAGCTTAATTTTAATCTTGGGATTCTTTTTTTTGATTGCTGACAGCACAGAAATCCCGACGATAGAATCACCTAATGTCACTCCCATGCCATTGATCACATTTAGGTGTTCTATTTCAGAGTAATCACTTGAGAATTTTTGTATATTCCAGTTTTTTATAAGACCATTGTTTAATGGTAAAATATTTTCATAGCTTAGCTTCTGATAATCGTAAGGTGCTACGATCAAACTATCGTTACTTATCAAGCTACCGGAATATTCAAGTAAATTTCTCATAATCTATCTGGCGAAATATTTTTCAATGTTAGATTTGATGATGCCTGATTTAATCGGCTTTTCGTATGGTCCCACAATGTCATAATCATGAATTGACTTTACAATTTCATCATCTTTTATACCAGATAGTTGACCTGTAAGAACGATTATCATTGCATTTTTATTTTTTGACGACCTTATAGCTTTAACCAACTTAAAGCTTGTTTCATCACCGATGATCCAGTCCAAAACATATGCGTCATACGGATTTGTTGCGACAGCTTGAGTAAGTTTTTTCAAGTTATCATAAGTATCTACTTGATAATAATCGTTCGAAAGGATTTCTTTTAAGCTTTCGGTGATATTAGCATCGTCATCAAGTAGTGCAATTCGATACTTAGTGCTGCTAATTACCTTTGGATTTATGACAATACTTTCTATGCTTCGTTTTGATTCATAAAGCAGTTCATCTTTTAAATCATTTGTCGGAAAAATGTTCCATTGGTCAGCTACTTTCAGTGCTGAGTATTCTGTGTTTACTTCCGAACCTTCAGGATAGAGGCATACCTTACAAGAGTGTTCACTGCGGCCATCGTTCCAGATCGCATCTTGAATTTCTTTATTATCCTCATAATAAATACGGAAAAACTCAATCATATCCATGCCAACGGATTGGACTACTTTTATGAGTTGCTGAACCTCCCACTTGGTCGCACCATTCAACTTCTTATAGCCCGCTGATGTAGTGATCTGTAGCACCTTACTTATGTAACTATTGTGCTTTACCTTGGAAATACCTTTTTTGGTCAATACCTTCGCCAGTACCTCTATCACTTTTGCATCATCGAGATCTTGCATTTTTATTACTCTGAATTTGGAGATTTTCTTGATTTTATCCTGCCAGTGTTTTTTTTCAATTTTTTCAAACATCTCCAACATTTTACACTGCTGAAAAAGTCCTAAAAATTGGAATCATTCTTAAATCGATACTGTAAGTTATAATTTTATTGAATACCCAACTTATAAGCGCTATCGTATTAATCAAATCATTAGCTCTTTAATAACGGCACTGTTGCAAATAGTCGATGGTGATAAACTTATCATCCCCTTTTGCTGATGGAGCTGCACATGAACCCATTCAAAGGCCGGCATTTTCAGCGTGACATCATTCTGTGGGCCG
>NZ_VDAS01000006.1:0-210561 GCF_019584165.1 Enterobacter sp. EC_64 | reverse complement strand
TACTGCTGAATTCACTGTCGGCGAAGGTAAGTTGATGACTCATGATGAACCCTGTTCCATGGCTCCAGATGACAAACATGATCTCATATCAGGGACTTGTTCGCACCTTCCCTAATACAAAAGGCTGATATTTCTCCGCCGCAACTATAATTCCTGCGGGAAATGTCACAAAAAAAAGATGCAGGCGGCCTGTTTTAGCATGCTCAGATGATAACAACCGAGACTGCTGGTTGGCGGAATTTAAGTTAGCGTAATTAATAATAGCGGCAATATTTAGTATTTTTTGAATTCCTTACATTCCTGGCTATTGCACAACTGAATTTATGGCTCTATTATTAGGTCAACAAACCACCCCCCATTATAAGTTTGAGATTACTACAATGAGCGAAGCACTTAAAATTCTGAACAACATCCGTACTCTTCGTGCGCAGGCAAGAGAATGCACCCTCGAAACGCTTGAAGAAATGCTGGAAAAATTAGAAGTTGTAGTTAATGAACGTCGCGAAGAAGAAAGCGCTGCTGCGGCTGAAATCGAAGAACGTACTCGTAAACTGCAGCAATATCGTGAAATGCTGATTGCTGATGGTATCGATCCAAATGAATTGCTGAACAGCATGGCTGCCGCTAAAACCGGTACTAAAGCAAAGCGTGCTGCCCGTCCTGCTAAATATAGCTACGTTGATGAGAACGGCGAAACTAAAACCTGGACTGGCCAGGGTCGTACTCCTGCTGTTATCAAGAAAGCGATGGATGAGCAAGGTAAACAGCTGGACGACTTCCTGATCAAGGATTAATCGAGCCTTATTCAGAAAAATCCCGCTTATTGCGGGATTTTTTTTAACCTAAATTTGTCGCAAACATCCTCTTACACTCTGTCATAAAGCATTATTTAGCAATTTCATCGACTGTACTTTAAGACAGGTTTTCGGGAGTGTTACGGGCATAAAAAAACCGGTGGGCAACGCCTCACCGGTTTGAACATTTGCAGCGGTGGCTTATTTCTTAATACCTACGCTCTCTTTGAGCCAGGTTTTAAATTCTTCGCCGAGGGTATTGTGGCGGATACCATATTCAACAAACGCCTGCATATAACCGAGCTTATTACCGCAGTCATGGCTCTTACCTTTCATATGGTAGGCCTCAACGGTCTCTTTCTCGATCAGCATATCGATGGCATCCGTCAGCTGGATCTCATCACCCGCTCCTGGAGGCGTTTTAGCCAGCAGAGGCCAGATTTCAGCACTCAGGACATAGCGACCTACAACGGCAAGGTTTGAAGGCGCTACGTCAGCTTTAGGCTTCTCTACGACGCCAACCATTGGCACACTCTCACCCGGCTCAAGGTTAACGCCTTTGCAGTCAACCACACCGTATGCCGTTACGTCTTCAACAGGCTCAACCATAATCTGGCTGCTGCCGGTTTCGTCGAAACGCTTGATCATTTCAGCCAGGTTATCCTGAGAAAGATCGGATTCGTATTCGTCCAGAATAACGTCAGGCAGAATTACCGCTACAGGCTCATCACCCACGACTGGGTGTGCGCACATAACAGCGTGGCCCAGACCTTTCGCCAGCCCCTGACGAACCTGCATAATGGTGACGTGTGGAGGGCAAATAGACTGAACTTCTTCTAACAGCTGACGCTTAACGCGCTTTTCCAGCATGGCTTCAAGTTCAAAGCTTGTATCGAAATGGTTTTCGATAGAGTTTTTAGATGAATGCGTAACCAGCACAATTTCAGTAATGCCGGCTGCGATACATTCATTCACGACATACTGGATTAATGGCTTATCAACCAGAGGCAGCATCTCTTTAGGAATCGCCTTGGTTGCTGGTAACATCCTGGTCCCCAATCCCGCTACCGGGATAACGGCCTTTCTGACTTTCGAATTTAGGGCAGCCATTCAAATTCTCCTGAGCTGTTCAAGTTTTGAACTTTTATGCAATAAATAACGCGTTGAGTATATCAGTCTCGCCCCGCAGTCCGGGTCTGAAAAGAACGCGTTGCCGATCAATTAGGATAAATACGCATGAAACCGGGCAGCGATAGTAGCACTCCCCGCAAAACACAGGTAAAGCAATCTTAAAATGACGATCCAATTGCTTATTCCGTGGACAACATTAAGCGTAGCCGCCCCCCGGCGCCCCAAATTTGGCACTGCCACGAGGAACAGCGGTGGCTAATTTGATTAAGATACGCCGTTCCCAACGTCCCAAGCGGTACACCGTTACTCACCTGAATATGGTGTTCACCGGTATTCAGTGATGCATTGAGACCGGCTGAAACGAGGATCAGATTTTTTAAACCGCTGTGGTAATAGCCGACCAATAGCGGAAACTGCCCAGGCAAATTGGCCTGACGAAAAAGCTGGTTTACCTGTTTGAGTAAACTGCCTAACTCCGGCAACCGTTGTCCCTGATGGGATAACTGTTCCTGCAACAAACCATTAAATAGCGCACGAAGAAGCAACGCCGCTAATACACCGTTATCCCCCGCCCGGGTGACATCCAGGGAATAAAACGCAAGGTCAGAATCTGACAGTGGCGCAATATCCAGCACCAGCCCAGGCTGGTCAGCGGCCACCAGCTGCCGATAATTTACGCGACAGTGGGAAATAGTTTGCTGGACGGGCGGCTGGAGTTCTTGCAACAGTTTCGCCGCAGCAGGCGGATTACTCACCAGCGCGTCCCAGTCCTGGAAAAGACGTTCCTCTTCCTCTACCCGGGAATTAAACATATTCGGATAAAGGCACGCTAAGACCGTTTCTCGCAGCCGGTTCAAATCTTTAACCGGTTTAAGCAGAATATCCTGTACCCCTAGACGTAATGCTTTTGCGATATCCGCCATGTTTTCGGTGGCAGAGATCACCAGAATCGGCGTCTGATTGCCTTCGTTACGCAGATGCTCAACCAGCTTCAGTCCATTCATGCGCGGCATCGCAATGTCGCAAATCATCAAATCGGGCGTAATGCTGATCATTTTTTCCAGGGCGTCGATGCCATCTTCAGCCAGTGACGTCATTGCGCCCAGCGAGGATAACCACGAATCCAGTAGCGATCGGAAAACGGGCTCGTCTTCAACAATCAAAATGTGTTTTCCGGCCAATGGCTGCGTCATGGTTCCTCCCCTGGCTGACAGTAACTAAATAGTGGCATGCGATCGGCACTATCGCCTGTCAGATTTTGCTGAAGTAGTCAAAAAAAGGTGCTTAACGTGCGGTTTGCACAAAAGGCAACAATTCGTCCATTTTCTTTTCGACGGCTAACGAGCCCGCTGCGATGGCGGCCTCAGCCCGATGGAAATCAAGAGTAGAGATTTGCGGACAGTACGGCTGAATAAGAATATCCGGAGGATCGCCTGCCATACGGTTACGTTTAAGGCGATTCTCGAGTACCTGAATTGATGTGGTCATGATTTCTATCGCCGTCGGCGCAGCAACCGAACGACGTGCGGTCATACGCCCGATTCTTCCGCGCAGGCGCTCGTGCCAGGCCAGTTTCTCGCCCTCAGCATCTTCGCTCTGGAGGTTGACCGGCATGAGATCCTGTTGCATCAGGTGGGCGTCGTGCTGCAGGTCGACGGCAATCACGATGTCAGCACCCATTGCACGCGTCAGAGAGATGGGAACCGGGTTAACGACGCCACCATCGACAAGCCAGTAACCGTTGTGTGGGACAGGCGCCATGAGTCCCGGCATACTGCAGGAGGCACGCACGGCAAGATGGATATCCCCTTCGGTTAGCCAGAGTTCGCGACCTGTACTGAGGTTCGTCGCGACGGCGCCGAAAGGCATCTGACAATCAGTGAAGTCTTCGAGGGGCATAACCTGGCGGAACTGATTAAAGACGCGTTCGCCGCGCAGCAGTCCACCACGCTGCCAGGAGAGGTCCATCAGACGCAGCACGTCCCAGTAGCTGAAGGAGCGCACCCACGTCTCGAGCTCCGGTAGCTTTCCGCACGCGTAAGCGGAGCCGACAAGCGATCCGATTGAGCACCCTGCAACAATATCGACAGTAATGCCCATCTGATTTAAGGCATTAATCACGCCGATGTGTGACCATCCCCGGGCGGCACCTGAACCCAGCGCCAGCCCAATTTTAACCTTTCTCATTAGTCCTGTTTTACGTCCCCTGGATTCCTGACATGGCATCAACGCAACGCCTCAGTTAACATAGTGCTACCCGAAGCGTTTTACGCCTTTATTTTTTGTTCCAGGAAGAGAATCGTGTCTCAACTCTGCCCTTGTGGTAGCGCTCTGGAGTATAGCCTATGTTGCCAGCGATATCTTTCTGGCGATCAGGTTGCACCAGACCCGTCACACCTTATGCGTTCACGGTACACTGCTTTTGTGATCAAAGACGCAGACTACCTGATTAAAACTTGGCATCCATCCTGCCACGCAGCCGATTTCAAACAGGACATCGAAGCCGGGTTTGCGAACACGCAGTGGCTCGGCCTCACCGTCTATGAATCCTCTCCAGGCAGTCATGAAGATGAAGGTTACGTCAGCTTTGTTGCCCGTTTTACCGAGAACGCTAAGCCTGGCGCCATTATCGAGCGTTCCCGGTTCTTAAAGGAACGTGGGCAATGGTATTATATTGACGGAACGCGTCCACAGTTTGGTCGTAACGATCCCTGCCCGTGTGGTTCAGGTAAAAAATTTAAAAAGTGTTGTGGGCAGTAATGCCTGACAACCCAGACTTCGCAAATACAAACAGGATTTCCCGGCGATGCAATCATTACAACGTAAAGTTCTGCGCACCATCTGTCCCGATCAAAAAGGGCTGATCGCACGAATTACCAACATTTGCTACAAGCATGAACTGAATATCGTGCAGAACAACGAGTTCGTTGACCACCGTACCGGCCGCTTCTTCATGCGTACCGAACTGGAAGGTATTTTCAACGACACCACCCTGCTGGCCGATCTGGACAGCGCGCTTCCGGAAGGTTCCGTGCGCGAGCTGACCCCTGCGGGCCGACGCCGCATCGTGATCCTGGTGACCAAAGAAGCACATTGTCTGGGCGACCTGCTGATGAAAGCCAACTACGGCGGTCTGGATGTCGAAATTGCGGCAGTTATTGGCAACCATGAGACGTTGCGCTCGCTGGTCGAGCGCTTTGATATTCCGTTCGAGCTGGTTAGCCATGAAGGCCATACGCGTGAAGAACACGACGACCTGATGGCGCAGGCCATTGAAGCGCATAACCCGGACTACGTGGTGCTGGCGAAATACATGCGCGTGTTAACGCCGTCTTTCGTGGCGCGTTTCCCGAACAAGATCATCAACATCCACCACTCGTTCCTGCCGGCCTTTATTGGTGCGCGTCCATACCACCAGGCGTACGAGCGCGGCGTGAAGATCATCGGCGCGACAGCCCACTACGTGAATGACAATCTGGACGAAGGTCCCATCATCATGCAGGACGTGATTCATGTGGATCACACTTACACCGCTGAGGACATGATGCGTGCAGGGCGTGACGTTGAGAAGAATGTGTTAAGCCGCGCGCTGTATCAGGTACTGGCCCAGCGTGTCTTCGTTTACGGCAACAGAACCATCATTCTTTAATCTTTCGGAAAATGAATTGATTAGCTTTGCGCCTTTACGGATAAAAAGCAGGCAAACAACTTCGTTTCCCTAAAGGAAAGCTTTACAGGGGCGTCTCATTTGATATGATGCGCCCCGCTTCCAGCAGGAAGCAGGCCAGTAAAAAAGCATTACCCCGTGGTGGGGTTCCCGAGCGGCCAAAGGGAGCAGACTGTAAATCTGCCGTCATCGACTTCGAAGGTTCGAATCCTTCCCCCACCACCATCTCTCAGCACGACCTCAAAATTTGAATTACCCCTGGTGGGGTTCCCGAGCGGCCAAAGGGAGCAGACTGTAAATCTGCCGTCATCGACTTCGAAGGTTCGAATCCTTCCCCCACCACCATCACTTTCAAATAACTCCAAATCTTCTGTTCGCACCGGGCATCATGCATTTCGGTAACGGGGAAGGAAGAGAAGCTTCGACTAAGGTTCGATTCGAGCGCAGCGAGAAAGCGTTGCCGAAGGCAACGACCCGAAGGGCGAGGCGCAATGCGCCGGGTCATCCTTCCCCCACCACCATCACTTCCCCAACATAAAAAAACCGAGTCCGCCCTTGTAGGCCGGGTAAGGCGCAGCCGCCACCCGGCGACAGAAACCTACATCGGAGGCAAGCGACGCCTGACCGGCGAACTCTTCACAATCGACGTATTACAGTGAGCATGCTCTGCCAGACCGTCCAGCAGCGCATCCAGTTGCTCTATCGATCGCACCACCAGCCTAATCACAAAGCAATCTTCCCCGGTCACTTTGTCGCTCTCAATACACTCCGGCATCGCCTGAATATACTTATCCACCTTATGCAGCAGCCCTGGCAACGGCCGTACGCGCACCAGCGCCTGCAGCGTATACCCCAGCGCCGCCAGATTCACCCGTGCACCATAACCCTGAATCACACCGCGCTCTTCCAGCCGCTTCAGGCGCTCTGCCGTACTGGGGGACGTCAGACCGATGCGGCCGCTGAGCACCTTCAACGACATGCGCGCATCCTCAACCAGACAGGCTAAAATTTGTCGGTCGATATCATCGATAAGGCATTCCATTCTTTTCACCTAATTTTAAAAAGTTATTTACCTTTTCAACCTTATCTCACCCCTGTAAAACCCGACAGCGATTTTCGACAATAGCGTCATTAATCAGGAGGTGGATGATGCGTGATTTCCATAAAGGCGTGTGGCAAATGAGCCTGGCGATGTTAATTTCCGGCTCTATCGGCGCGTTTGTTTTGCTCTCCGGTCTGCCGGTGACGGAAGTGGTGTTCTGGCGCTGTCTTATCGGGGCTATGGCGCTATTTATTTTTATCCGGGCAAGTCAAAAGCCCTTCAGCCCCCTCACCCGCACCACGCTGCTGCTGGCTATTCTTGGCGGCGTGGCGCTCGTGGTGAACTGGCTGCTGCTCTTCGCGGCCTATGAGCGCATCTCAATTGGTCTTTCAACCGTGGTCTATAACACCCAGCCTTTTATGCTGGTCTTGATGGGGATGTTTCTGGGCGAACGCGTCAGCCTGGTGAAATGGGGCTGGCTATTCCTCGCCTTTGGCGGCGTGGTGATCCTGCTCTCCAGCGAGCTGACCGGCGCGCATGGCAGCGAATGGCTCACCGGAATAGGTTTGGCCATGGCCGCGGCCTTCTTCTACGCGCTGACGGCAATCATTGCGCGCAAACTGAAAACAATCGCACCGCAGCATATTGCCTTTATCCAGGTGCTGACCGGCGTCGTGATGCTTTTGCCGTTTGCCAGCCTGCCGTCATTTTCCGGTGATTTCCCCTGGCCGATGCTGCTGACGCTCGGCATTGTCCATACCGGCATTATGTACCAGCTGCTCTACAGCGCAATTCAGAAGCTGCCTACGCCCATCACCGGCTCCCTGTCGTTTATCTATCCGGTGGTGGCGATTGTTGTCGATAATCTGGTGTTCGGACACGCGCTTAATCTGACGCAGCTGGCGGGCGGCGCGCTGATCCTGTTTGCTGCCGCGGGCAACAACCTGGGCTGGGGCGAAAAAAAACCCCGCGAGTGCGGGGTTAGTATCAAAACGGCGAATTAGCGACGGGCGCGTACAATCTGGTATTTGCGCGTCAGGTACTCCACCGGCGCGCTCCAGATGTGGACCAGGCGGGAGAACGGGAACAGCACAAACAGCGTCATCCCCAGCACCAGGTGAACGCGGAAGATAAACGCCACGCCGTCCAGGTGCTCAGATGCTCCGCCGTGGAAGGTCACCACGGACTGCGCCCAGCCGACCAGCTTCATCATTTCGCTTCCGTCCATATGCTGCGCCGAGAACGGAATGGTCAGCAGACCCAGCGCGCACTGTACCATCAGCAGGGAGAGGATCAGGATATCCGCTGCGGTTGTGGTGGCACGCACGCGCGGGCTGAACAGACGACGCTTGAGCAGCAGCAGGCCGCCAACAAGGGTCATCACGCCGCAGGCACCGCCCGCGATCATCGCCATCTTCTGCTTCACCTCAATCGGCAGCCACGCTTCATACATCCAGTGCGGCGTCAGCATCCCGAGGAAGTGACCGGCAAAAATGCCCAGAATCCCGATGTGGAACAGGTTAGACGCCACGTGCATCCCCTTGCGGTCCAGCATCTGGCTGGAGGCGGCACGCCAGGTGTACTGGCCATAATCGTAACGCAGCCAGCTTCCCACCAGGAACACGGTGCCCGCGATATACGGGTAAATGTCAAAGAAGAACATATTCAGGAAGTGCATTAGTGCCGTCCTCCGTTAGAGATATTCAAATATTGCGGGGCAACCGCGCCGGCAAAACGGCGCTGGTGAGCAGCGATTTCAGACTCGCCGCAGTTCTGGTCAGCAAAGAATTTGACCTGCTCTTCTTCCCAGACCGCATCCAGCGCCTGTGGCGTATCGTCACGGGCCTCATCGGCGATTTTCTCCGCCACTTTTTCACTGTCGACAGAGGCGTTGGCGAGCTTCACCAGCAGATCGAACAGCACCGCGTAGCGGCTCTCACGCTGCTGAAGACGCGCGCCGAGCAGCGCCAGGATCGGCGCGATGTCCTGCAGACCGCCCAGCGCCTCTTCTTTTGGCAGCTGCGCCAGATATTCCAGATAGAGCGGCAGGTGATCCGGCAGCTCGCGGCTGTCGAGCTGCAGGCCGTGCTGCTCGTACTGTGCCATCAGGTCAACCATCGCCTGACCGCGGTCGCGGGATTCACCGTGAACGTGTTCGAACAGCAGCAGCGAGGTCGCACGCCCCCGATCAAACAGCTGACTGTAGTCCGCCTGCGCATCAAGAAGATCGCGCGCCAGCAGGTCACGGAGGAAAACGCCCAGCTTCTGGGCATCTTCTTTATCCAGGTTTTCAGATGCCGCAAGCGCATCAAAAAGTTCCTGCTGGTGCTGCGCCAGCGCAGCATCCGGGTACTCGAGCAGACGCGAAACAATGACGAGTTCAATCATGAGTGCGGCTCCGTTTTACTGGTCACATCCATGGCGTCGATGCGGCGGCTGTTGAACAGGTTGAATTTGCTGTCTGACCCGTGGCAGCCGTCGCCAAAGGTAAAGCCACAGCCGTTTTTCTCCGGGAAGGCCTCGCGGGCCAGCTCACGGTGGCTGCTCGGCACCACGAAACGGTCTTCGTAGTTGGCAATCGCCAGATAGCGGTACATTTCCTGCGCCTGCGCTTCGGTCAGACCGACCTCTTCCAGCGCGCGGGTGTCGGTTACGCCGTCCACGGTTTCGGCACGCTTGAAGTGGCGCATCGCCAGCATACGCTTCAGCGCCAGCAGTACGGGCTGGGTATCCCCTGCGGTCAGCAGGTTGGCCAGGTACTGCACCGGAATACGCAGGCTCTCCACGTCCGGCAGAATGCCGTTGCTGCCCAG
Organism: Enterobacter sp. EC_64; assembly: GCF_019584165.1. Taxonomy (NCBI): domain Bacteria; kingdom Pseudomonadati; phylum Pseudomonadota; class Gammaproteobacteria; order Enterobacterales; family Enterobacteriaceae; genus Enterobacter; species Enterobacter sp. EC_64. The sequence continues at coordinate 201,114 of NZ_VDAS01000006.1, read as the reverse complement.
CTCACCCGCGTCAGCGGCAGACTGAATCGGCGACAGCGGCGGCACGTACCAGACCATCGGCAGCGTGCGGTATTCCGGATGCAGCGGCAGGGCCAGCTTCCAGTCCATCGCCATTTTGTACACCGGAGACTGCTGCGCGGCGTCAATCACGCTCTGCGGAATGCCGTCTTTCAGCGCCTGCTCAATCACTTTCGGATCGTTCGGGTCGAGGAACACGTCCAGCTGACGCTGATACAGATCCTTCTCGTTCTCGGTGCTCGCGGCGTTTTCAATCGCGTCCGCGTCGTACAGCAGCACGCCGAGGTAGCGAATACGGCCTACGCAGCTTTCGGAACAGACGGTCGGCATACCGGCTTCGATACGCGGGTAGCAGAAGATGCACTTCTCGGACTTGCCGCTCTTCCAGTTGAAGTAGATCTTTTTGTACGGGCAGCCGGTGATGCACATGCGCCAGCCGCGGCACTTGTCCTGGTCGATCAGCACGATGCCGTCTTCTTCACGCTTGTAGATGGCGCCGCTCGGGCAGGTCGCCACGCACGCCGGGTTAAGGCAGTGCTCGCACAGGCGCGGCAGATACATCATGAAGGTGTTTTCGAACTGGCCGTACATCGCCTTCTGCATGTTCTCGAAGTTCTGGTCTTTGGCGCGTTTTTCGAACTCGCCGCCCAGAATCTCCTCCCAGTTTGGACCGCTGGTAATTTTGTCCATGCGCTGACCGGTGATCAGCGAGCGGGGACGGGCGATCGGCTGGTGTTTACCTTCCGGCGCGTTGTGCAGATTCTGGTAGTCGTAGTCAAACGGCTCGTAGTAATCCTCGATGCCCGGCAGGTGCGGGTTAGCAAAGATTTTTCCCAGAAGCCAAGCGCGGTTACCCATGCGCGGCTGCAGCTTGCCGTTGATTTTGCGGATCCAGCCGCCCTTCCACTTCTCCTGGTTTTCCCAGTCGGTCGGGAAGCCGGTGCCCGGCTTGCTTTCCACGTTGTTGAACCAGGCGTATTCCATACCTTCGCGACTAGTCCAGACGTTTTTACAGGTGACCGAGCAGGTATGGCAGCCGATGCATTTATCCAGATTCAGCACCATGCCGACTTGTGAACGAATTTTCATTTTACGCTCTCCTGTACCTGGTCATTACCTTCGCCGTCTAACCAGTTAATATTCTTCATCTTACGTACCACCACGAACTCATCGCGGTTCGATCCTACGGTGCCGTAGTAGTTAAAGCCGTAGGCCAGCTGCGCATAGCCACCGATCATGTGGGTCGGCTTCGGCGTAATGCGGGTCACGGAGTTGTGGATCCCACCGCGCTGCTCGGTGATCTCTGACCCCGGCAGGTTCACGATACGTTCCTGCGCGTGGTACATCATGGTCATCCCGGCCGGTACGCGCTGGCTCACCACCGCACGCGCCGTCAGGGCACCGTTGCTGTTAAACACTTCAATCCAGTCGTTATCTTCAATACCCAGATCTTTGGCATCCGTTTCGCTCATCCAGACAATCGGACCGCCGCGCGACAGGGTCAGCATCAGCAGGTTGTCGCTGTAGGTGGAGTGGATCCCCCACTTCTGGTGCGGCGTCAGGAAGTTCAGCGCCTTCTCCGGGTTACCGTTCGACTTCGCGCCCATTACCGCTTTCACGGAGCGGGTGTCGATAGGCGGACGGTACACCAGCAGGCTTTCACCGAAGTCGCGCATCCACTGGTGGTCCTGATACAGCGACTGGCGGCCGGACAGGGTGCGCCATGGGATCAGCTCGTGAACGTTGGTGTAGCCCGCGTTATAGGACACATGCTCGTCTTCCAGACCTGACCAGGTCGGGCTGGAGATAATCTTGCGCGGCTGGGCCTGAATATCGCGGAAGCGGATTTTCTCTTCCTCTTTATTCGTCGCCAGATGCGTATGGTCGCGACCGGTGAACTCGCTCAGCGCCGCCCAGGCCTTCACCGCGACGTGGCCGTTGGTTTCCGGGGCCAGGGTCAGGATCATCTCTGCCGCATCAATCGCCGTGTTCAGCATGGGCTGGCCTTTCGCCGGGCCGTCCGCTTTGGTGTAGTTGAGCTTGCGCAGCAGATCCATTTCGCTCTGGGTGTTCCAGGCGATCCCTTTCCCGCCGTTGCCGATTTTCTCCATCAGCGGGCCGATAGAGGTAAAGCGCTCGTAGGTTGCCGGGTAGTCACGTTCAACCGGAATGATGTGCGGTGCGGTCACGCCCGGGATCAGGTCGCATTCGCCTTTTTTCCAGTCCTTCACGTCCAGCGGCTGTGCCAGTTCGGCAGCGGAGTCGTGCTGGATGGGCAGCGTTACCACGTCGGTCTCTTTGCCAAGGTGCCCCACGCAGACTTCGGAGAAGGTCTTCGCGATGTCTTTGTAGATTTCCCAGTCGCTTTTCGATTCCCACGCCGGGTCAACGGCCGCAGACAGCGGATGAATAAACGGATGCATATCCGAGGTATTCATGTCGTCTTTTTCGTACCAGGTGGCGGTAGGCAGCACGATGTCGGAGTACAGGCAGGTGCTGGACAGACGGAAGTCGAGGGTCACCACCAGATCCAGCTTGCCGTCGAGACCGTTGTCTTTCCACTCCACCTCTTCCGGCTTCACGCCGCCCTGCTTGCCGAGATCTTTCCCCTGGATACCGTTTTCGGTACCGAGCAGGTACTTCAGCATGTACTCGTGGCCTTTACCGGACGAGCCCAGCAGGTTGGAGCGCCAGATGAACAGGTTGCGCGGGTGGTTTTTACCGTTTTCCGGCTGTTCTGCCGCAAAGCGGATTGAGCCATCCTTCAGGGATTGCACGGTGTAATCCACCGGTGACATGCCCGCTTTCTTGGCCTCTTGTGCAATGCGCAGCGGGTTCGTGCCCAGCTGCGGCGCCGACGGCAGCCAGCCCATACGCTCGGCACGGACGTTGAAGTCAATCAGATGGCCGCTGTAGCGGGATTTATCCGCCATCGGCGACAGCAGCTCCTGCGCGGTGACCGTCTCGTAACGCCACTGGCTGGAGTGGTTATAGAAGTAGGAGGTGCTGTTCATGTGGCGTGCCGGACGCTGCCAGTCAAGGGCAAACGCCAGCGGCTGCCAGCCGGTCTGCGGACGCAGTTTTTCCTGACCCACGTAGTGCGCCCAGCCGCCGCCGCTCTGGCCGACGCAGCCGCAGAAGATCAGCATGTTGATCAAACCTCGGTAGTTCATATCGAGGTGATACCAGTGATTAAGACCCGCACCGACGATGATCATGGAGCGACCGTGAGTCTTGTCGGCGTTTTCCGCAAACTCGCGGGCGATACGCACGATCTGCGCGCGTGGAACGCCGGTGATCTGCTCCGCCCATGCCGGGGTATAAGCCTTCACGTCGTCATAGCCGGTTGCGCAGTTTTCATCACCCAGACCGCGTTCCAGGCCGTAGTTCGCCATGGTCAGGTCATAGACGGTGGTGACCAGCGCGGTAGTCCCGTCGGCCAGCTGCAGGCGTTTCACCGGCAGCTTGTGCATCAGCACGTTTTTCAGCTCAACCTTGTTGAAGTGCTCGGAACCTTCGCCGCCAAAGTACGGGAAGCCCACTTCAGCAATCTCGTCCTGGCTACCCAGCATGCTCAGACGCAGTTCCGTCTCTTCGCCGGTCGTGCCGTTACGCTGCTCAAGGTTCCACTTGCCCTTCTCGCCCCAGCGGAAGCCGATAGAGCCGTTTGGCGCCACCAGCTCGCCGTTGCTGTTATACGCGACGGTTTTCCACTCAGGATTATTTTCCTGACCCAAGGCATCTACCAGATCGGCAGCGCGCAGCGTGCGGCCAGCGGCATAGTAACCGTCACGTTCTTCGAGCATCACCAGCATCGGCATGTCGGTGTAGCGGCGGACGTAGTCGGTGAAGTACTGGCTTGGCTTATCAAGATGGAACTCACGCAGCATGACGTGGCCCATCGCCATCGCCATCGCGGCATCGGTACCCTGTTTCGGTGCCAGCCACAGGTCGCACAGCTTGGCGATTTCGGCGTAGTCCGGGGTCACCGCCACGGTTTTGGTGCCTTTGTAACGGACTTCGGTAAAGAAGTGCGCGTCCGGCGTACGGGTCTGCGGCACGTTTGAGCCCCAGGCGATGATGTAGCTGGAGTTGTACCAGTCGGCGGACTCCGGTACGTCGGTCTGTTCGCCCCAGGTCTGTGGAGACGCCGGCGGCAGGTCGCAGTACCAGTCGTAGAAGCTCAGGCAGGTACCGCCGATTAAGGAGAGATAGCGCGCGCCGGAAGCGTAAGAGACCATCGACATCGCCGGGATTGGCGAGAAGCCTGCCACGCGGTCAGGACCGTAGGTTTTCACGGTGTAGACGTTGGAGGCCGCAATCAGCTCGTTCACCTCTTTCCAGGAAGAGCGAACGAAACCACCGCGACCGCGCGCCTGCTTGAAGCTTTTCGCTTTGTCGGCGTCCTCGATGATGGATGCCCACGCATCAACCGGATCGCTGTGCTGCACTTTCGCTTCACGCCACATTTTCATCAGGCGTTTACGCATCAGCGGATATTTGAGACGGTTGGCGCTGTAGAGATACCAGGAGTAGCTGGCGCCGCGCGGGCAGCCGCGCGGTTCATGGTTCGGCATATCCGGACGGGTGCGCGGATAGTCGGTCTGCTGCATTTCCCAGGTCACCAGACCGTTTTTAACGAAAATCTTCCAGCTACATGAGCCAGTGCAGTTTACGCCGTGGGTAGAACGGACGACTTTGTCATGCTGCCAGCGCTGGCGGTAACCGTCTTCCCAGTCCCGGTTGGTATCCAGAACCTGGCCGTGCCCATCGGCAAACGTTTCGCCCTTCTGCTTGAAGTAGCGAAACCGGTCCAAAAACTTGCTCATCGGGTATCTCCTGTATGGAGCCTGTGGCTCTCTAAATCGACATTGCTGATTTGCAGCGAAGGTAACGCCCTGAAAGAGAGGGAGAATTGATAACGATCAAGACGACGAGGGACTTTCAGGCGAGGGATTACACCGAATACCACCAAAGCGGTATCTTTATAAATTTCATATCTATATGAAATATAAAGTCATTTCAATTTCATCCTACAAAAGACCAGGCAAAATTTAACATCTCAGGTATTAAGGGGTAGAGCGCCCTGGAAAGCGATGGCAATCACAGTGTTGCCTGCGGATTTCCTCAGCAGGGTTTTCAGTATGTTGTAACTATTTTGGCCAAAAAAAACGCGGCCCGAAGGCCGCGTAAACGGATAATCACACTTACTTATTTTTTTTGGTATTACGGCCATATACCAGCCACGTAATCACAACGCAGGCGATATAGAAGATGAGGAAGACCTTCATTGCACCCGCCGGAGAGCCGGTCAGATCCAGTGAGATGCCGAACGCTTTCGGAATAAAGAAGCCGCCAATTGCGCCAATCGCAGAGATAAAGCCCAGTGCTGCAGCTGTATCCGTTGCCGCTTCACGCATCGCCTGCTCTTCGCTTCCGCCCTGCGCCTTCACGCGGTCCATCGTCAGCTTACGGAAGATCACGGAGATCATCTGGAAGGTAGACGCACTCCCCAGCCCGGCCGTCAGGAACAGCACCATAAACACGCCGAAGAAGGCGATGAAGCTCCCGCCCTGTCCGTCAGCAGGCAGCGTCAGGAACAGCAGCGCACAGAAGACTGCCATCACGACGAAGTTAACCAGCGTCACGCGGGTCCCGCCCAGACGGTCGGAGATCATGCCGCCCAGCGAACGCGCCAGGGCGCCAATAAACGGGCCGAAGAAGGCGAATTGCAGGATCTGCACGTCCGGGAACTGCGTTTTCGACAGCATCGCGAAGCCCGCCGAGAAGCCGATAAACGAACCGAAGGTCGCCAGATACAGCAGCGCCATCACCCAGAGGTGTCCACGCTTCAGCACCGGCAGCTGTTCACTCAGCGACGCCTTCGACGCGGACAGGTCATTCATAAAGAACCAGGCTGCAAGGGTGAAGATCACGAGGAACGGCACCCAGATCCACGCTGCGTTTTGCAGATAGAGGGAAGAACCATCCGCCTGCTCAACGCCACCGCCGCCAAAGGCTGCAAAAATGGAGACCGAGATCGCCAGGGGCGCGATCAGCTGCATCACGCTCACGCCCATATTGCCCAGACCGCCGTTAATCCCCAGCGCGCCGCCCTGCTTCGCTTTCGGGAAGAAGAAGCTGATGTTCGCCATGCTGGAGGCGAAGTTCGCCCCGGCAAAGCCGCACAGCAGGGAGATAATCACGAACACGCTGAACGGCGTGGAGGTATCCTGCACCGCGAAGCCGAGCCACACGCATGGGACGATCATGATGCCCGTACTGAACGCCGTCCAGCGACGGCCGCCGAAGACCGGCACCATAAACGCGTAAGGGACGCGCAGCAGCGCGCCTGACAGCGACGGCAGCGCGGTCAGCATAAACAGCTGATCGGTTGTGAACGTAAACCCGACTTTGGGCAGGTTTACCGCCACCGCGCTAAACAACATCCACACGCAAAACGCTAACAACAAGCACGGCACGGAAATCCACAGATTCCGGCTTGCTACACGATGGCCGCGCTGTTGCCAGAACGCCGGATCCTCTGGACGCCAGTCAGTAATAACGGCACCATTTTCCCTTTCGGGAGCGGATGAGTGACTCATAGACACCTCTGATTCTCGAATGATGCTGCAAACATTAGGGTTTTAGGGCGGCGGTAAGTTGATATAAATCAAAGGAAAAGTGGGAGGATTTGCGGCGTAAAATAAGGCCTCATCCTTAGTGAGTAGGCTAATTCGGTAAAAAAGACGTGGTTTTTCACGGCACTGACGGTTCCCTGCAGCGCCCACCTCTTTCCCCCTACTCCGTTGGCAATTTAGGGGTAATCCTTTATTGGTATGGGTATACTCCAGGGTATGCACCAGAATAGCGCCATTCCTGCAAGCAGGCCACGTCAGGAGCACGCCCACTCTATGTTAAAAAGATGCTTATCTCCGCTAACGCTCGTGAATCAGCTCGCCCTGATTGTTTTGCTGTCCACCGCCATCGGCGTGACCGGCATGGCGATCTCCGGCTGGCTGGTACAAGGGGTACAGGGTAATGCGCATGCCATCAACGAGGCAGGCTCGCTACGCATGCAGAGTTACCGTCTGCTGGCGGCGGTTCCGCTGACGCAGGACGATCGACCTTTAATCGATGAAATGGAGCGCACGGCGTTCAGCCCCGAGCTGGAAAATGCCGCCATCCGTGCCGGTCAGCAATCCCAGTTGAACGCCCTTCAGGGGTACTGGCACACCCAGCTGCAGCCAGGCCTGAAACAGGCGCGCAGTACAGAAGCCGTTGCCCAGGACGTGGCGGGGTTTGTCTCCCGCATTGACGCGCTGGTCTCCGCGTTCGACCAGACGACCGAATTACGCATCGACCGGGTGGTGATGGTGCACCGGGCCATGGCGCTGTTTATGGGGCTGCTGCTGATCTTCACCATCGTCTGGCTCCGCGCGCGTCTGCTGAATCCCTGGAAACAGCTGCTGGCGATGGCCCGCGCGGTCACCGCACGCGATTTTACCCAGCGCACGCACATCAGCGGGCGCAACGAGATGGCCATGCTCGGCCAGGCACTCAATACCATGTCGGCAGAGCTCTCCGAGAGCTACGCGGTGCTGGAGCAGCGCGTACAGGAAAAAACGGCCGGGCTGGAGCAGAAAAACGAGATCCTCTCTTTCCTCTGGCAGGCCAACCGTCGCTTGCACATGCAGGTGCCGCTATGTGAACGTCTCTCACCGGTGCTGAATGGCCTGCAAACGCTGACCCTGCTGCGCGATCTGGAGCTGCGGGTCTACGATGTGGAAGACGAAGAGAACCACCAGGAATTTACCTGTCAGTCCGATATGTCCTGCGATGACAAAGGCTGCCATCTTTGCCCTCGCGGCCTGCCGCCGCTGACCTCCGGCGGCACGACCCTGAAGTGGCGCCTGACGGATAGCCACACTCAGTACGGCATTCTGCTGGCCACCCTGCCAACCGGACGCCACCTGAGCCACGACCAGCAGCAGCTGGTGGATACGCTGGTTGAACAGCTGACGGCCACGCTGGCGCTCGACAGGCATCAGGAAAAACAGCAGCAGCTGATCGTCATGGAAGAGCGCGCGACCATCGCCCGCGAGCTGCACGACTCCATCGCCCAGTCGCTTTCCTGTATGAAAATGCAGGTGAGCTGCCTGCAGATGCAGGATGCAGAGATGCCCGACAGCAACAAGCAGCTGCTCAGCCAGATCCGCAACGAGCTGAACACCTCCTGGGTGCAGCTGCGCGAGCTGCTGACCACCTTCCGTCTGCAGTTGACCGAGCCGGGCCTGCGCCCGGCGCTGGAATCCAGCTGTCACGAATTTAGCGCCCGGCTGGGGTTCCCGGTGAAGCTGGATTACCAGCTGCCGCCGCGCTTTGTCCCCTCCCATCAGGCCATACATTTACTGCAGATCGCCCGCGAAGCGCTGAGCAACGTGCTTAAACACGCTGAAGCAACGGCGGTCACGGTCACCGTCAGCCAGCACGGCAATCAGGTGAAACTGACGGTTCACGATAACGGCCGCGGCGTGCCGGAAAATGCCGAACGCACTAACCACTATGGTTTAATCATTATGCGAGACCGCGCCCAAAGCCTGCGCGGTGATTGCCAGGTTCGCCGGAGAGAGACGGGCGGCACGGAAGTTGTCGTCACCTTTATTCCCGAGAAACCGCTTACAACTGCTCAAGGAGATACCCATGACTAATCAGGAACCGGCATCCATCCTGTTGATCGACGACCATCCGATGCTGCGTACTGGCGTGAAACAGCTGGTCAGCATGGCGCCCGATATCACCGTGGTGGGCGAAGCCAGCAACGGCGAACAGGGCATTGAGCTTGCCGAATCCCTCGATCCCGATCTGATCCTGCTCGATCTGAATATGCCGGGCATGAACGGACTGGAGACCCTCGACAAGCTGCGGGAAAAATCGCTTTCCGGACGCATCGTCGTCTTTAGCGTGTCGAACCATGAAGAGGATGTGGTCACGGCGCTGAAGCGCGGGGCGGATGGCTATCTGCTGAAAGACATGGAGCCGGAAGATCTGCTTAAGGCGCTACAGCAGGCAGCGGCGGGCGAGATGGTATTGAGCGAAGCCTTAACGCCGGTGCTGGCCGCCAGCCTGCGGGCTAACCGCGCCACCTCTGACCGCGACGTCAGCCAGCTCACGCCGCGCGAGCGCGATATTCTCAAGCTCATTGCCCAGGGCCTGCCGAACAAAATGATCGCTCGCCGCCTGGACATCACCGAAAGCACGGTCAAAGTGCACGTGAAGCATATGCTGAAGAAAATGAAGTTAAAATCTCGCGTTGAAGCCGCCGTGTGGGTGCATCAGGAACGCATTTTTTAAGGATTACTCCTCCGGCAGCAGCTTCCAGCGCGGGTCGTCATCAGGCAATGCGACCAGCGGCTGCACCACAGCAAGCGTGATCTCATTGGACGAGACGCGCTGGCCTTTCTCATCTTCTACCACCGCCGAGAGGTGCCAGCGGTTTGTCGCACCTTCCTGTTCATTCCAGGCAGGTATAATCACGCTCCAGCCGTCTGCGCTGTTACTTTTGGCCGGCGACGTCAGGCTCAATGCCTGCGTATCCCCCTGCCAGTGGATCTGACGGATGCCGTGCGTGCTGCGAACCTGCAGCTTCAGCATAACGGTCTCGCCCCCTTTCAGATCCCACGGCGGCGTGGCCAGCCAGACGGACAGCGTTTTACGCTGGCGGAACTCCATCACCGGCAGGCTAGTGCGCTCCGGTGAATCGTAGCGGCTGCCGCGCAGGGATCGCGTCGCGGCAACCTCATCGGCGGAAAGCTGCTTAGCCAGCGGCACGCCAAAGCGGTAGTTGAGCTTCAGTCCAAGGTTATTCTGGCTCTCGCCGCTTTCGCCCTGCTTGTGCCCGGCGGTCAACGTGACCAGCGGAACGGGGGTATAGTTAAGCCCCAGATTGACCGCAACCGGGTTGTGGTACCCGGTTCCACTGTTGAACAGGTCAACGTTATCGCCAAAGTACTGCTCAACGCTAACGCTGGTGTTCAGGTGATGAAACCACGGCAGCCAGGCTTTAGCGGTCACGTCATATCCGCGCGACATGCGCTGCTCCTGAACGTCAGATCGCGCGCGCCATCCGGCAAAGGGCTGATAGTAGTTCGCTGAAAGGCGAAGATTTTCCCCCCACGCTTCCGCTCCCAGCCCGGCACGCTGCAGGTTTTCATCCAGAAGATTATCGTAAAAGGTGTTGTAGCCCAGCAGCCATTTCCCGGCGACCCAGCGCTGACCGATTCCGGCGTTACTGACCAGGCCATCCGTCTGCTGCGTCAGGCCAAGCTGGCTCCAGCTGAGGTAGCGGTTAGTATCATTCCACGGGATAAACCAGCTCCCGCTGCTGCCGTTAAATTTGCCGTCGTTATCCACCAGCACGTTCACGCTGGCGTTTCCCCAGGGCGACAGCCAGGACTCAATCTGCTGGTTCACTTCCCCGCTTACCGCGTCGCGCATCTGACCAAAGGCAAACTGACGCGCCTGCTCGCCGGTCGTCAGCCCGTTGTCGGTCATGCTGGCTTCACCGAAGGCTTTCGCCATTTCGGCGAGGTGTTTCTCCCCTTCGCCCGTTGGCGCCGCCAGGCCGAGATCGGGCAGACTATCCCCATTATTATCAAAGGGGTGCTGCGCCTGATGCATAAAGGAATTCGGCGCACCGTGAACGGCTCCGGCCGTAAGAAGGGGGAGTAAAAACAGCAAACGAATGCGGGACGATACAGCCATCAACGTCGTCAATAAGAACCTGTGTTTATGAATAAACTCTTATTATGTTAACGCGATAAGCCCTGAAATGCAGTTCTGGCGGACATTTCAGGATTATCCTGAAACAGCCCTTTCAGCTCCGGCACGCAGGAACCACAGTTCGTACCACAGCGCAGCTTCGCCCCCAGCGCGGTGACGGAATCACACCCTCCGGCAATCGCCTCCCGTATCGCCTCTTCCCCGACGCTGAAACAGCTGCAGATAATGCGTCCCGGATCCATCGCCTTCCCGACGCTCTGCCCGTTCAACAGGGCGTGGCGTGCTGCGGGCAGCACGGGGGGGGAATGAAAAGCAGCTTCAATCACCGTATGCGCCAGCGCCGGTAACGCGGTACCTTCCCAGAAACCCAGCATAAGCTGGCCTTCATGCCAGGCCAGCACGCTGCTGCGTTCACCGGTCTGCGCAACCTGCAGCTGCCAGCCCCGGCCGCTGGCGTATTCCATTACCCACGATAGCAGCGGTTTATCGCACGCCACCGTCAGGCGTAAAGCTTTACGCCACCAGTAAACCGAAGAGGGCATTTCCAGCCCTTCGCGGGCATAGAGTTCTCCCTGCCAGACGGGCTGCCAGGGCTGGATTCTGACGGCGGTTTGTTTACTCTCAGGCTGGCCCGAAACCGGATCGCAGCGCCCTTCCACCAGCGCATTCACCTTTCCCTGGCGGGCAAACGCAGCGTTCCAGTGCATCGGGGCAAAAGCGTTCCCTTCACGCTGGGCGTCGCTGATGCGCACTCTTGCTACCATGACGCCGCGCGGCGAACTGATGCGCGCCAGCTGGCCGTCGCACAGGGAAAACCGAACGGCGTCTGCGGGGCAAACCTCAACAAAGGGTTCGGCGATATGCTGCATCAGTCTGGCCACATATCCTGTTCGCGTCATGGTATGCCACTGATCGCGGATGCGCCCGGAATTGAGAATCAGCGGGTACAACGCGCTGACCGTCGCACCGTGCGACTGTGGGTCAACGGGAACAATGTTTCGGCACGGGAAATCCCCCCCAGGCCACTGCCAGGGATCAAGCCGCTCCCACTCCTCACGGGTTAACGTAGCCAGGTCATGAAGGTTTAACGCCCGCGCGCCGTCATTTTCAAAGGCCGTCAGCGCCGCATGCTCGCAAAAAATCTCGTGCGGATGTTGCCAGGCAAAGGCCTCGCCGTAGCCCAGCTGCTTTGCCACCTGCGCGACGATCCACCAGTCCGGCTTTGCCTCACCGGGCGCGGGCAGAAACGCGCGCTGGCGCGAAATGCGTCGCTCGGAATTGGTCACCGTCCCGTCCTTCTCTCCCCAGGCCAGCGCCGGAAAGCGAATATGGGCAAACCGGCTGGTGTCGGTATCATTCATCACCTCAGAGACAATGACCAGCGGGCAGCGCCCCAGCGCCTGACACACCGCGTGGCTGTCCGGCAGCGAGACGGCAGGATTGGTGCCCATGATCCACACTGCCTTCACCTCGCCGCGGGCAATGGCGTCAAACAGCTCCACCGCCATCAAGCCCGGCGTCTGCGCAAGCCGTTCCGTTCCCCAGAAACGCGCCACCCGCGAGAGATCGTCCGGCTCAAAGTTCATGTGCGCCGCCAGCTGGTTTGCCAGCCCGCCCACCTCTCTTCCGCCCATCGCGTTTGGCTGTCCGGTCAGCGAAAACGGGCCGCAGCCCGGACGGTTAAATTTCCCGCTGGCAATGTGAACGTTAATGATGGCGCTGCACTTGTCGCTGCCGCTGGAGGACTGGTTGATTCCCATGGTGTAGAGCGTGATGGCCCGGGGCACCGTCATAAACCAGTCGTAAAACGTACCAATATCCTGCGGCGAGAGGCCGCAAAACGCCGCCACGCGGGATATCGGCCACGCGTCCGTTCCCTGAATGACATTAAGCAGACCGACGAACAGCCCGGCGTCGCTACCGGGAGTGAGCGCCAGATGCAGGTCAGCAATTTCACAGGAGGCGGTTCTGCGCGGATCGATGACCACCACTTTCATCTCCGGATTGTTGTGTTTTGCCTGTACCAGGCGCTGATACAGCACCGGATGCGTCCAGGCCGCGTTTGAGCCCACCAGCACCACCAGATCGCTGTTTTCCACATCCTCGTAGCTGCACGGCACGACGTCTTCACCAAAGGCGCGCTTGTAGCCAACGACCGCCGATGACATGCAGAGCCGGGAGTTGGTATCAATGTTCGCCGCGCCGATAAACCCTTTCATCAGCTTATTGGCGGCGTAATAATCCTCGGTAAGCAATTGTCCGGACGCGTAAAACGCCACCGCCTGCGGCCCCCATTTGTCGATAATGTCCTGGAGGCGCTCGCCTGCGGCTCCCAGCGCCTGCGCCCAGGCCACCTCAGCACCGTCAACAACGGGGCGCAGCAATCGCCCCTGTAAGCCCATTGTTTCCCCCAGGGCCGATCCTTTCACGCACAAGCGGCCAAAGTTCGCAGGATGGGTTTCATCCCCCCGAACGCTGACCGTTTCACCGTCCACGCGGGCGACCACGCCGCAGCCGACCCCGCAGTAGGGACACGTTGTCCGGGTTTCCGTCATGAGGCCTCCGCACGCATTACCAGGGCATCATTACCGACCCACACCTTGCCGTTCTCAATTTTGACCGGCCAGGCGCGCACCGCGGGTTCGCCGTTCTCCACCTGACAGCCGTCGCGCAGGCGGATACGCTGCTTGTAGAGCGGGGAGATCACCACCGGCTCCCCCGCCGCATCGCCAAGAATGCCGCGGGAAAGCACGTTCGCGCTGCTGCCAGGCTCCCGATCGTCGAGGGCGTAAACGGTTTTGCCAAAGCGGAACAGCGCGATCGGCTTACGCCCAAGCCGCGCGCCGATTCCCGCCTGCTCGGGGATATCGTCGATGCCGCAGATTTCCTGCCAGCGCTTGCTTTCATCAGACGGCGCGACGTTCACCGCGGTGCGGAACAGCGCCAGACGGTTCGGGTCGTTAAGCGTGGTTTGCCATTCGCACTGGTAGGTTTCCACCACCCGGGCCATCTCCTGCTCCAGCTCGTGGGCGATGCCCAGGCTGTCGTTGAGGATCACCTCACGCAGGTAGTCGAGGCCGCCTTCCAGGTTGTCCATCCAGGTGCTGGTGCGCTGCAGGCGATCCGCCGTGCGGATGTAGAACATCAGGAAACGGTCTACGGTGCGGATCAGCGTGTCATCATCAAGATCGCTGGCGAAGAGATCCGCATGGCGCGGCTTCATGCCGCCGTTGCCGCACAGGTAGAGGTTCCACCCCTTATCGGTGGCAATCACCCCCACGTCTTTACTCTGCGCCTCGGCGCATTCGCGGGTACACCCTGAGACCGCCATTTTGATTTTGTGCGGTGCGCGCAGGCCTTTGTAGCGGTGCTCGAGCCTGACCGCGAGGCCGGTGGAGTCCTGCACGCCGTAGCGACACCAGGTCGACCCGACGCAGGATTTCACCGTGCGCAGGGATTTGCCGTAGGCGTGCCCGGTTTCAAATCCGGCTTCCACCAGCGCCTGCCAGATCTCCGGCAGCTGTTCGAGCGTGGCGCCAAACAGGTCGATACGCTGGCCGCCGGTGATTTTGCTGTACAGGCTGTAGCGTTTCGCAATCTGGCCGATGGCGATCAGCCCGTCGGCGGTCACTTCCCCCGCAGGCATGCGCGGCACGATGGAGTAGGTACCGTCCTTCTGGATATTGGCGAAGTAGCGGTCGTTGGTGTCCTGCAGCGGCAGGTGTGCCGGTTTCAGCAGATACTCGTTCCAGCAGGAGGCGAGCACTGACCCCACCAGTGGCTTACAAATTTCGCACCCGTGTCCCTGACCGTAGCGGCTAATGAGCTGGTCAAAGGTGCGGATATGGTTGACGCGCACGAGGTGGTAAATCTCCTGACGCGAGTACGGGAAGTGTTCGCAGATGTCCTTTTTCACCTCCACGCCCTGCGCCGCCAGCTGGAACTCCATCACCTGCTTCACCAGTGCGCTACATCCTCCGCAGCCGGTCGCCGCTTTGGTGCACTGCTTAATTGCGCCGATATCCGTTGCGCCCGCACTTACCGCCTGACAGATATCGCCTTTGCTGACGTTATGACACGAACAGATTTGTGCGCTTTCCGGCAGCGCTGCCACGCCGAGCGCTTTTGGCGCACTGCCTGACGACGCGGGTAATATCAGCGTTTCCGGCTCTTTTGGCAGGGCTATCCCGTTGAGCATCATCTGTACCAGCGTGGCGTATTCGCTGGCATCACCCACCAGCACGCCGCCGAGCAGCGTTTTGCCGTCGTGGCTGACCACGATTTTCTTGTAGATTTGCTGCGGGCCGTGCGTCCACTGGTAGCTCAGCGCCCCCGGCGTGCGGCCGTGAGCGTCGCCGAACGAGGCCACGTCCACGCCCAGCAGCTTGAGTTTGGTGCTCATATCCGCGCCGGCGAAGGTTTTCTCCTCTCCCGCCAGCGCGGCGGCGGCCACCCTCGCCATCTGGTAGCCGGGCGCAACCAGCCCGAAGATTTTCCCTTCCCACAGGGCGCATTCACCAATGGCCAGCACGTCCGGATCGGAGGTCTGACAGCGGTCGTCAATGCCGATCCCGCCGCGTTCGCCGATAGCCAGCCCGCTGCTGCGCGCCAGCGCGTCCTGCGGACGAATGCCGGCAGAAAAGACCACCATGTCTGTTTCCAGCTGTTCGCCATCGGCAAAGCGCAGCACCAGCCCGCCGCCCGCGGCGGCGATCTCCGTCGTTGCTTTACTGGTATGCACACCGACGCCAAGCGCCTCGATTTTCTTGCGCAGCATCGCCGCGCCGTCGTTGTCGAGCTGGACCGCCATCAGATTGGGCGCAAACTCCACCACGTGAGTTTCCAGCCCGAGCTGCTTCAGGGCATTCGCCGCCTCCAGCCCCAGCAGGCCGCCGCCAATCACGACACCGCGGCGTGAGCCCGCCGCATGCGCCGCAATCTTGTCCAGATCGTCAAGCGTGCGATAAACAAAACAGCCCGGCAGATCGTTTCCCGGCACGGGCGGCACGAACGGGTATGAGCCGGTCGCCAGCACCAGCTTGTCCCAGTGGGTTTCGTGCCCGCTGGCGCTACGCACCACGCGCGCGTCGCGATCGATAGCGACAATCTGCTGCGACAGGCGCAGCTCAATGCCGTTGTCGGCAAAGAAATCCCCCTCCACCAGCGAAAGCGACGCCGCGCTGCGGCCGCCAAAATATTCCGACAGATGCACGCGGTCATAGGCGGCATAGCGCTCCTCGCCAAAGACAACGATCTGATACTGCTGATGCAGATTGCGGTTAACGCAGTCTTCGAGGAAATGATGGCCGACCATACCGTGCCCAACCACCACCAGAGTAGGTTTTGTCATAGCGTTCTGTCCTGCAACCTGCGGTTGCGTAGTGAAACGATCGAACAGCCAGTCCGCGTGCGCGGGCGCAGCCGTTGCCAGTAAATCGGTAAATGTCGCCGCGCTGCGGCAGTCCCCCATCAGCAGCACGCCAGCCAGCGCCCCCTGATGGATCAGTAAGCGACGATAGTGACGGGTCAGCGGATCCCATGCGCTCCAGACCACATCGCCCTCCTGCTCTGCCGCGCGACCGAGGCTGAACAGCTCCACGCCGGTCACCTTGAGGCGCATGCCGTTGTCGGTCAGAACAAACGGCGCGCTGACGTCTCCGGCCAGCCGGGCGGCGAGGATATCCGCCTGCGCCAGACAGGGGGCGACCAGGCCAAACGTCTTGCCGTCAATTTCACAGCACTCGCCAATGGCGTAGACGTCCGGCACGGAGGTTTGCATCTGGTGATCCACCACGATGCCGCGCGCGCAGCGAATGCCGCTGGCCTGCGCCAGCACGACGTTGGGCTGCACGCCCGTCGCCAGCACCACGCGCGCGGCGGTGACGCTGCGTCCGTTCAGCAGCGTCACGCTATTCCCGTCAATCGCCGCGATGCCAGAGGCGAGCTCACAGCGCACGCCCCGCGCCGCCAGCGCCTCTTCCAGCAGCACGCCCGCCTTCTCATCCAGATGCCGCTCCATCAGCCACGGACCGCGATGAACAAGGGTGACGTTGTCCCCTGAGCGCGCCAGCGCTGCTGCCGTCTCAACCCCGAGCACGCCGCCGCCCAGCACTACCGCCGGACCGGCGATCGCCCGAATGGCCCGGATATCCTCCAGGGTACGGAATGTGAAGACATGCGGCGCATCGCAGCCGGGAATTGGCGGAACAAAGGGCGTTGATCCGGTGGCAAACACCAGCGCATCCCAGCCCAGCGTGCGGGCGGTGGTTTGCACTTCCCGCGTGTCCACATTCACGGCGAGCGCCTTTTCCCCCCGCAGCACCGTCACGCCCCGTTCCTGGTACCAGTCGTCATTCTGAAGACAGATCCCCGCCGCCGTTTTTTCACCGCCCAGCACCGGCGAAAGCTGGATGCGGTTATAGGCATGCTCCGGCTCGTCACCGATGACGGTAATAGTGAAACGATCGGCAGCACGCCCGGTGAGCGAGGCAATCAGCCGCGTGGCCGCCATGCCATTTCCGATAATGACCAGTCGCATCAACGCCCCCTCGCTACGCCGCTTTCGGCTGCTTTTCGTAGAGGAAATGCAGGATCTGCTGGCGCATGTGGTGATAGCGGCTGTCGTCGGCCAGCTGCACCCGGTTACGCGGGCGCGGCAGGTCAACGTGCAGGATCTCCCCGACGGTCGCCGCCGGGCCGTTGGTCATCATCAGCACGCGATCGGAGAGCAGCACCGCTTCGTCCACGTCGTGGGTAATCAGCACGATGGTGGTGTTCAGCGCCTGCTGGATCTGCATCACCGAGTCCTGCAGATGGGCGCGCGTCAGCGCATCCAGCGCGCCGAAGGGTTCATCCATCAGCAGGACTTTCGGCTTCATCGCCAGCGCGCGGGCAATCCCGACGCGCTGCTTCATGCCGCCGGAGATCTCCCCCGGGCGCTTGTGCAGGGCGTGCCCCATCTGCACGCGGTCGAGGTTGTGCTCAATCCACTCCCGGCGCTCCGCCTTGCTCATGCTGTGGCGAAACACGTGATCTACCGCCAGGGCCACGTTGTCGAAGCAGGTGAGCCACGGCAGCAGCGAATGGTTCTGGAATACCACCGCGCGCTCCGGACCCGGCCCGGCAATTTCGCGGTTGTCGCAAATCAGCCCGCCTTCCGTCGGCAGCGTGATCCCAGCGATAAGGTTCAGCAGCGTCGATTTACCGCAGCCGGAGTGCCCAATCAGGCTGACGGTTTCGCCCTCATGGATATCAAAGGAGACGTTCTGCAGCGCCAGAAATTCGCCGCTGGCGGTGGAAAAACGCTGGCTCACGGCCTGGACCTGGATTAATGGTTTCATGTTCGCTCCTTATTTTTCCTGCCAGCTAAAGCGACGGGCGATCAGCATCAGCCCCTGCTCCAGCAGCAGCCCGACCACGCCAATGATGACGATGGCGATGAGAATGTTTTCGACGTTGAGGTTGTTCCACTCGTTCCAGATCCAGAAACCGATCCCTAAACCGCCGGTCAGCATCTCGGCGGCGACAATCACCAGCCAGGCGATGCCGATGGAGAGGCGCACCCCGGTCAGCACCGCGGGCAGCACCGCCGGGAAGAGAATGCGGCGCATGATGGTCCACTCGGAAAGCTGCAGCACCCGGGCCACGTTGAGGTAGTCCTGCGGAATGCGGCGCACGCCTTCGGCGGTGTTGATCACCATCGGCCAGATGGAGCAGATAAAAATGGTCCAGCTCGACGCGGGCTCCGCTTTCTGGAACAGCAGCAGGCCGATGGGCAGCCAGGCCAGCGGGCTAACCGGGCGTAACAGCGCGATCAGCGGGCCGAACATGCGCGAAAAAAAGGTGAAGCGGCCAATCAGGAAACCGAGCGGGATCCCGGCGAACGCGGCCAGGCCAAAGCCCACCGCCACGCGCTGTAATGAGGCGAGCACGTTCCAGCCGATGCCCATGTCGTTTGGGCCGTCGCGATAAAACGGATCGGCAAACAGGGTAATAGCGGAATCGAGCGTGCTGAGCGGCGTCGGGAAACCTTTGCTGTTAATCGCCGCCAGCTGCCAGAGCACCACCAGCAGTCCCAGCCCCAGAAAAGCCGGAATGATGCGCTGAAGGATCGCGTTAATCCGACGCGCAAACGTCGGCGTACGGCGGCGAACCTGCACCGGAGGCAGGACAATCACCTCTCCACTCTCCGGCGTCTCGTGTGATTTTGTCTTTTGCAGATGCTGCATAATCAGGCCCCTTTACGGTGAATGGCGAAACGGCTGGCGTATCTTTCCGGGTCGGTACCGTTCCAGACGGTGCCGTCCATCAATGTGCTGCTGCGTAGTGGTGAAGTCGGTGTGGTAATGCCCCCCACCGCCGTGGCGGCATCCTGCCAGACCGCCGTCTGGTTAATGCGTTGTGCGATGCCCGCATAGTCCGGGGCGGCTTTGAGCAAGCCCCAGCGGCGGAACTGGGTTAAGAACCACATGCCGTCGGAGAGATACGGGTAGCTGACGGCCCCCTCGTTGAAGAAGCGGATCGGGTGCGCGTCCTGCCAGCGCTGGCCCAGGCCGTTGTCGTACTCGCCGAGCATGCGTCCGGTGAGATACTGCTCTTTGCAGTTGAGCCACGCCCGGCGGGAGAGGATCTGCGCGGTTTCGCGTTTGTTTTCCGGGGAGGCCTCAATCCAGCGCGCCGCCTCCAGCACTGCGCTCACCAGCGCCCGGGCGGTGTGCGGGTTTCTCTCCACCCAGTCGCGACGCGTCCCGAGGATTTTTTCCGGATGGTCGGCCCAGACAGACTGCGACGTGGCGGCGGTAAAACCGATGCGGTCGTTGATGGCACGCGCGTTCCACGGCTCGCCGACGCAAAAGCCGACCATGTTGCCAATGCGCATGTTCATCACCATCTGCGGCGGCGGCACCACCACCGTGCGCACGTCGTCAAAGGGGTGAATGCCCGCGCTGGCCAGCCAGTAGTAGAGCCACATGGCGTGCGTCCCGGTCGGGAAGGTGTGCGCGAAGGTATAGGTGCCAGGCGCCTGCTGCCCAATCCGCTTTTTCAGCCCGTCAAGGTCATGAACGCCCTTCTCTGCCAGATCGCTGGAGAGCGTAATCGCCTGACCGTTCTGGTTGAGGGTCATCAGGTTAGCCATCTGCTGTGGCTTGCCGGCGATGCCCAGCTCCAGTCCGTACAGCAGGCCGTAAAGAATGTGCGCGGCATCGAGTTCGCCCGCCACCAGCTTGTCGCGCACCGCCGCCCAGCTCGCCTCTTTGGTGGGCACGATGGTAATACCGTATTTTTTATCAAACCCTTTCAGCGCCGCGATAACCACCGGGGCACAGTCGGTCAGCGGGATAAACCCGATGCGCACTGTTTCCTGCTCCGGTTTATCCGAGCCTGCCGCCCATGCGGCCTGCATGACACCCGGCAACAGCATTGCACCACTCGCCAGCATGCTGGCCTGCAAAAAACGCCGTCTCGACAAATCCGCCATGACCACTCCTGAAAAAAAACCAAAAAAAAGCGCCCACGGTGCCGAAGCACCAGTGGACGCCTTTATCCCGAAGACGGATGCACCGCCGTTGGCGCATCGTCAAAAATGGTTAATCTGATAATGCAAAGTGAATGCCAGGTTTTAACACACTGTTTCTTGCGGCGCTTACCGTTATTCCCTCGCCTTTACGCACCGCAAACAGGCATAAAATGCCCACTGACCGTGCAGCTACTCCTTTGGTGTTACCTGCCATACATTCTTCACCATGAGCAGCGCGCGGGCGATATCCACCATCCTTTGGTTTTTGTCCATCGCCATTTTGCGCAGCGCCGTCCAGGCCTGTTCCTCACTCATATTCTGGTGGGTCATCAGCACGCTCTTCGCTTTATCAATGATTTTGCGCTCTTCAAGCGTATCGCGCAGCGACGCAAGCTGACGTGAGAGCTGCTCTATCTCGCGCGCCTGCTGGCGAACCAGGGTAAGCAACGGTTTTTCCGGATAGCGGATCGGCGGGTCATCCTGTTCATCGCCGGGGAGCGCGTACTCATCGTCACGGTGAATGCATTCGTCCACCGCGACCATCAGATCGGCGATGATCGTCTCCTCCAGCGTGCGCAGATGCTCAAGGCGCGCGGTTTGCAGAGCAAACCAGGCCAGCGCCGTAAGGCCGTTATCGGCGGCGGGCTGGCGGGTACAGGCCACGCGCCGGAGCTGCTCCGTTTCACGATCGGGCTGACAGTGCATTGAAAAGGTGGTCTGAACGTCAGCGGCGCTGTGTGAGAGAAAGATCTCAAAGCAGGCCTGCTGCCCGTCAATGCGGTCAACCAGCCTCTGACGAGTCACATCATCGAAAAAACCCTGCGTGAAGCCAATCGCCCCCAGCGCCCGCTCCTGTCCCGCCAG
This sequence comes from Enterobacter sp. EC_64, assembly GCF_019584165.1. Classification (NCBI taxonomy): domain Bacteria; kingdom Pseudomonadati; phylum Pseudomonadota; class Gammaproteobacteria; order Enterobacterales; family Enterobacteriaceae; genus Enterobacter; species Enterobacter sp. EC_64. The sequence goes on along the minus strand of NZ_VDAS01000006.1, from coordinate 179,933 downwards.
CTCTTTGCCCTGCATCAGGCTATAAAGCGCGACAAAACGTCCTGCGATTTGCGGATCGTCAATGCTGTCATTAAGCTGCGGCACGATACTGAGCAGATGGCGAAGCATGCGGGAGTAGTGTTCCATCGCCTGGGGTGCCGTTACCGTCTGCTGAATCACACCGTCACGCAGCGCGGGAAGCGTATCCAGGCTCAGGAGCGCGCCGCCGATGCGTTCACAGACGGCACTTCCCGGAATCGGCGACTGTGTTTCAAGAATGCCGTAAAGGGCTGCGAGGTTTTCATCCACCAGCGCCCGGCTGGCTTTGCATTCGGGAGCGTACAGCTTGCCCTGTGAGCAGAGCCAGACGTTGGACGCCCCGCGCTCGCACTGTAACATGTGCACCAGTTGGCTAATGCCGTGCACAAGCACGCCCAGCTGTGCCAGCTTGCTGAACTGCTCCCGGCGCATCATCCTTGCGCGCTGGAGCCATTCGTTAGCCCCTGGTGAAATGCCAGCCATTAATGTCATGCTTACTCTCCGGAACAGCGAAACCCGTGAAAGCTAAGCAATATTCGTGCCTTTATAAGAACAGGAGTCAACATGCAGAAGATTGTGATCGTCGCCAACGGTGCGGCCTACGGCAGCGAATCCCTTTTCAACAGCCTGCGCCTGGCGATCGCGCTACGTGAAAAAGAGAGCGATCTGGCGTTACGCCTCTTTTTAATGTCGGACGCCGTCACCGCCGGGCTGAAGGGACAAAAGCCGGCCGAGGGCTATAACATTCAGCAGATGCTGGAGATCCTGACCGCACAAAACGTGCCGGTGAAGCTGTGCAAAACCTGCACCGACGGGCGCGGTATCACCGGACTGCCGCTGATTGATGGCGTAGAAATTGGTACGCTGGTTGAACTGGCCGAGTGGACGTTGTCCGCTGATAAAGTATTAACTTTTTAATAATAAACCCGTAAAAATATTATTTTCTTATGGACGCGGTTTCAGCATCAAGTTTACCTGCGGGGTTGCCGATAGGCATGGAAACAACACAGCAGGTATTTCACTTATGTTCAGATCGATTCGTGCACGCATCATCGCGGCGACGGCAGGCTGTCTGGTCGTCGCCCTTCTCCTCAATACCGTTATTAACTTCCAGGTCACACGCCAGGATAACCAGCAGTCACAGCGCGATATCCTGACCAGCACCAGCGCCAGCCATAACATGGCGATTGCCGACTGGGTAAAAAGCAAGATGACGGTTATCGCCTCTGCCCAGACCGTTGCGCTGAGTGACGACCCGGTTCCGGTGTTTAAACAGCTTGCGCAGGCGGGTGGATTCACCAACGTTTATGTCGGCTACGCCAGCAAAACGGCGAAATTCTCTGAGCCCGCGGGCGTACCTGCGGATTATGACCCGACCATTCGCCCGTGGTATCAGCAGGTGGTCAGCACGGACGGCCCGGTCGTCACCGCGCCTTACGTTGATGCCGGTACCGGTAAACTGGTGGTGACTTTCGCCGTGCCGGTGAAAGAGAATGGCGCCCTGAAAGCGGTGGTGGCGGGCGATGTGGCCATGGACAGCGTGGTGGCGAACGTGCGCGGGATCCATCCAACTCCGTCCAGCAGCGGCTTGCTTCTGAACAGTGACGGCAGCGTGATTGCGGCTAACGATCCGGCTCTGACGCTTAAACCGTTTGCTGAGACCATCAAAGGCATCGATTTTGCTGCGCTGAAAAGCGGTAACCTTGTCGACGGTACGCTGAACGACGTCGAAAAAACCTTCGTGGCAACCGCCGTGCCGGGCACAAACTGGCTGCTGGTCGTCGCCCTCGACAACGGTGATGCCACCTCCGGCATGCGTTCCCTGCTTAAAGCCTCGGCGATTTCGCTGGTGATCCTGGCGCTGCTGAGCGCGGCCATTGTTCACCTCCTGATTGCCCGTCTGCTGAAGCGCCTGTCTGACATTCGCGACGCGATGCACAACATTGCCAACGGGACTAACGACCTGTCGCAGCGTCTGCCTGACAGCGGTGAGGACGAGGTGGCGCAGATTGCCCAGGCCTTTAACGCCTTCAGCGATAAGCTGTCGGTGGTGATGGTGCAGCTCCGTGATGCCAGCGAGTCGGTGAAAAACGCCGCTCAGGAGATTGCGGCGGGTAACCAGGATCTCTCCGGACGTACCGAGCAGGCGGCGTCCAGCCTGCGCGAGACGGCCAGCGCCGTGGAGCAGATCACCGCCTCCGTGACGCAGTCGAACGAATCGGCGGCGGAAGCAAATGACCAGGCGAGCAAGGCCTCCGCGGCCGCGGCGCGCGGCGGCGAGGTGGTATCCCAGGCGATCAGCACCATGCAGTCCATCGAAGTCGCGTCGGCTAAAATTGGCGACATCACCAGCGTGATTGACGGCATCGCGTTCCAGACCAACATTCTGGCGCTGAACGCCTCCGTCGAGGCGGCCCGTGCCGGCGAGCAGGGGCGCGGGTTTGCCGTGGTGGCGGGCGAAGTGCGTAACCTGGCGAGCCGCAGCGCCCAGGCGGCGAAAGAGATCAAATCGCTGATTGATTCCACCACCGACAGCGTGGCCACCGGCTCCCGCTACGTGCATCTGGCCGGGGAAAGCATGGACGAGATCCGCTCCAGCATCGGCAGCGTCTCCGGCATCATGCGCGAAATCTCCATCGCCACCAGCGAGCAGATGAAAGGCATTCACGAAATTAACCACGCGGTGACCCACCTCGACCGCATGGTCCAGCAGAACGCCGAGCTGGTGGTGCAATCCGCCGCCGCTGCGGGCGCCCTGCAGAGCCAGGCGGGCGACCTTGCTGAAACCGCCGGCCATTTCCGCATTTAATTTTCTACTGGCGCGCGTTTAGCGGGTAAAACGCGCGTCAGCTGAAATTTTGAGGAATTTTGTCATTTTTGTTTAATCGTTATGCCATTTTTTGATCAAAATCAGCATCCCTCCCCCTCCCCTTTGGTGTTATGCCATGAGTGAATTGTGAACAACATCACGCTCGGATATGGCAGCAGGGAGAGCGTTGTTTAAGACTACGGGGTAAAAAATGGCACTGGTAAAAACAAGTTTGAAACTGTTTGGCGGGGATACGGTAGTGGTGCGTTGCTCAGAGCGCTGCCGTATTCATCTGATGAGTGCGAAAGCACAAAAACAATCCCAGGCGGATATTCTCACCGTGCAGGATGATAACGCCTGGCTTACCGTGCCGTATACCGGCACCTGGGATGTGCTGATCGACAGCCACAGCCAGTCTCTGGAGCATTCTGTCAGTTACGTAGCAGCTTAAATTATGCGCCCGGCGAGCCGGGCGTATTATCAGGCAAAACCCGGTCGCAGCGTGCCGTTGAGCGGGTTTCCTTCCAGCAGCGCCTTCACCTTCACCACCAGCTCATTCAGACAATCGTCCTTCATGCCGAGGCGGGTCAGCTCCTGATCGAGAGAGAAGAGATACTGCGCGTTGGTACCCAGCGGCCCGCTGGCGGCGGCAATTAACGGGGCAATCACCTGCGTGCGGGTGTCCGCTTCATACAGCGGATGGCGCGGGTCCATGATAAACACCAGCGCATTGACGGTGCGTCCGTCGTCAAGATCCAGCTTGCACCAGCTCGGCATGTAGCAGCCGGTGATCATCTCACGCTTCCAGAGCAGCGTAAGCTCCTCTTCCAGGGTGGCATCCGGGAGGCGATACGCCACGCCCGTGGTGCGTCCGCCCTCTTTCAGTGCAAGCATACGCCCGGGCTGGCACGCGCTGCCGCGTCCGGCCGTCAGGCGCAGGCAAAATGCGCGATGCCAGCCAGGCAGCGTGCCCGTTGCCGATTCGACAAATTCGAGCGCCGGGTTCCACATCAGGGAGCCGTAGCCAAAAATCCATACCGGGCCATCATCCGGGCGGCAGGCAAGCGTGGCAGCGAGCGACGCCGCACGTTGTTCAGCTGACCAGAGAAGCGATTCCTCAATAGCACCAAATGCCGTCTTACAATCTGCCTTCATTAAGAAATCACGCGTTAACACTTTCCACCTCCGCCACTGCATGCTTCCTTGCGACATCTGTAATTCGCCTTCCCGGCCTTAGGTGCTGGTCATTTTGCCAGCAGTTGAGTAACGATAAGCAATTAGCGGACCAGTTGCAATACAACGGCAGTTCAACCGCCTGAAAAGTCAAAATGAAGGCAGCGAATTATTTCAGGGCTATTTCTTTTTATGCCATTTATCATCGTCTCCTTTTTCATATTCATGTTTTACGGCGGCCCAGGCGACTTTGTGTGCCGTCTCTTCACGGCTGGCATCATCCCGGCGATCGTCCTTATCTTTGTACTGTTCCCAGGCACTGTTAAACGCCTCTTTGTAGATATCCTGCGCGTGAGCGGGCAGCACGTTTTGCACATTATCGGGTAATTCGCGTTTCGTTTTATAAGGCATCACTCACCTCTCTTTTGGTTAAAGAGATAAGTGTGGACGACGATATGGCAGCGTGCCACCCACACTTCATTTATGAATGATCGAAAATATTAACTTATTGTTATTTAACAAATATTCGGAGAATATGGTGAATTACAGGAATCAGGCATGATAATTATTAAAAAAGGTAAAATTAAGTAAAAAATAAAGGGCATTTAACAGAGATCTGTTAATTTAATGACCTCAAAAATCTATCTATAATTACAAGCACCTGCATTGATGGAGAAGCACATGACAGCAACACACGAGGCGGTAAAGACCCGCCACAAGGAGACGTCTCTCATTTTCCCGGTTCTGGCACTGGCTGTGCTGCTCTTCTGGGGAAGCAGTCAGTCACTGCCAGTGGTGGTTGGTATCAATATTCTTGCCCTGGTCGGTATCTTAACCAGCGCCTTTAGCGTCGTTCGCCATGCGGACGTACTGGCCCACCGTCTGGGCGAACCCTACGGATCGTTAATTCTCAGCCTTTCCGTTGTTATTCTCGAAGTCAGCCTGATTTCCGCGCTTATGGCGACCGGCGATGCCGCGCCGACGCTGATGCGCGACACGCTCTACTCGATCATTATGATTGTGACGGGCGGCCTGGTGGGCTTCTCTCTGCTGTTGGGCGGGCGTAAATTCGCGACCCAGTATATGAACCTGTTCGGCATAAAACAGTATCTGATTGCCCTCTTCCCGCTGGCGATTATCGTGCTGGTCTTCCCGATGGCGCTGCCGGGTGCCAACTTCTCCACCGGTCAGGCGCTGCTGGTTGCGCTGATTTCCGCAGCCATGTACGGCGTGTTTCTGTTGATTCAGACCAAAACGCACCAGAGCCTGTTTGTGTATGAGCATGAAGACGACAGCGACGACGATGACCCGCACCACGGTAAGCCGTCGGCCCACAGCAGCGCGTGGCATACGGTTTGGCTGATCGTGCATCTGATTGCGGTGATTGCCGTCACCAAGATGAACGCCAATCCGCTGGAAACGCTGTTAACCGAACTGAACGCGCCGGTCGCGTTTACCGGTTTCCTGGTGGCGCTGCTGATCCTGTCCCCGGAAGGGCTGGGGGCGCTGAAAGCCGTCTTAAACAATCAGGTGCAGCGCGCCATGAACCTGTTCTTCGGCTCCGTGCTGGCGACCATTTCACTCACCGTGCCGGTGGTGACGCTAATTGCCTTTATGACCGGTAACGAACTGCAGTTCGCGCTGGGCGCGCCAGAGATGATTGTGATGGTAGCCTCGTTGCTGCTGTGCCAGATTTCGTTCTCAACCGGACGCACCAACGTGCTGAACGGGGCGGCGCATATGGCGCTGTTTGTGGCTTACTTGATGACAATTTTTGCGTAGCCCTTTTGCCCAGCGGCGCTTCGCTTGCAGGGCCTACGGGTTTTGTAGGCCGGGTAAGCGAAGCGCCACCCGGCAATATGCCCCATAAAAAAACCCGCCGAAGCGGGTTTTTTGTTATTTGCTGGTATCCAGCTCATCGAAGCTCTTGACCAGATCGTCAATTGCTTTGATCTGTTTCAGGAACGGCTCCAGCTTATCCAGCGGCAGCGCGGATGGGCCGTCGCATTTTGCGTTATCCGGATCCGGGTGCGCTTCAATGAACAGGCCAGCCAGGCCGGTTGCCATACCGGCGCGCGCCAGTTCGGTCACCTGAGCACGACGGCCGCCGGACGCAGCGCCAAACGGGTCGCGGCACTGCAGCGCGTGGGTCACGTCGAAAATCACCGGAGACTGATTAGAGACGTTTTTCATCACGCTGAAGCCCAGCATATCCACAACCAGATTGTCATAACCGAAGTTGGAACCACGGTCGCACAGGATAACCTTGTCGTTGCCACCTTCGATAAACTTATCGACGATGTTGCCCATCTGACCCGGGCTCACGAACTGTGGTTTTTTCACGTTGATCACGGCACCGGTTTTCGCCATCGCGGCAACCAGGTCGGTCTGGCGAGCCAGGAACGCCGGGAGCTGAATCACATCAACCACGTCTGCCACCGGCTGCGCCTGAGCGGCTTCATGCACGTCGGTGATCACTTTCACGCCAAAGGTCTGCTTCAGCTCCTGGAAAATCTTCATCCCTTCTTCCAGGCCCGGGCCACGGTAAGAGTTGATGGAGGAGCGGTTGGCTTTGTCAAAAGAGGCTTTAAACACGTACGGGATGCCCAGCTTCTGGGTCACGGTCACGTAGTGCTCGCAGATACGCATGGCGAGGTCGCGGGATTCCAGCACGTTCATGCCGCCAAACAGCACGAAAGGCAGGTCGTTTGCTACCTTGATATCACCAATGCTAACCACTTTTTGTTTCATAGGATCGCCTTATTCAGGTGTGAATCGGAATTAAGATTAATGCAGTGTAATTTGCTTGTGCGAGATCGCGTTGATCTGCGCACGAATCATTTCGCTAATGGGGTCTTCCGGACACTGCTCGACGAAATAGCTCAGATCGTTCAGCGCCACGTGCTCACAATCGAGCTGGGCATAGATCAACCCACGGTCGCGAATTTCGTACGGGTCTTCCGGATTAAACTGCAGCAGCACTTCGCTGGCGCGCAGGGCCAGCTCCATCTGACGCTCTTCCATTAACGCAGACTTCAGCGTATCCAGCAGCTTGCGGATCACTTCTGCGTTATCCGCCTCGTCGAGATCTTCGTTGAAGAGCTCAGCCACCGGGCTGATATTGCCTTTCAGCCACACGTCCAGCGTATGTTCATCCAGCGTATCGCCGTTGAAGGGATTAATGAGCCACATCTCACCGTCCAGCCACTCCGCACGCAGGATCATCTGCGTCGGAAAAATGACCGGCACCAGTGGAATATCCAGGCGATGCGCGACCCACAGCAAAATAGAACCCAGCGCAACGGCGCTCCCCTGACGATTTTTTAAGACCTGGTCCAGCCATAATGCGTCAGACAGGCGATACACGCCCCGCGTGTCGCAGAAACCCCATTCGCCGTAGAAAAGCTCAAGCAGCTTCTCTAATTGCCAGTCCTGCGGGCGCGCCTGATTGATCTCTTCACGCGCCAGGCTGACCAGATTCTCCAGCTCATCGTAGACGTACTGCGACGTAAAATCGTCGCGGATCATCTCAGAAATCAGGATCATGCCATCGCAAAGCGGCACTTTATTAAATTCGAAATCGGCTAAGGACTTCATGACTTACCCCAGTAACGACCGAGCGTACAGCGACGCCCGGGCGAGATAAAACTCAAAACGATGTAGATGATAACGCCAAACCGCCTTTCAGTCAGCCTTACGCCTTTATCAGTACCTGCGCTCATAACCACTGCCCCAGCGTCAGGCGTTCGTTGCCGCCGTAGTCGCGGCAGGTTTTGACATCGGCGTAGCCCGCCTGGGTAAAGAGCGCCCGCACGGCTTCCCCCTGCGTCCAGCCATGCTCCACCAGCAGCCAGCCGCCGGAAAGCAAATGTTGTCGTGACGTTGTCACAATGTGATCAAGGTCGGCTAAACCCTCCCTGGCGGCGACCAGCGCCGTCAGCGGTTCGAAGCGCACATCCCCCTGCGCAAGGTGCGGGTCACGCTCGTCAATATAGGGCGGGTTACTGACAATCACTCCGAACGTCTGCTTCTCCAGCGCGCTGAACCAGCTGCTTTGCAGCACCGTCACGTTGGTCAGGCCAAGACGTTCCACGTTACGCTGCGCCAGCGCCACCGCGTCGGGCATCACATCTACCGCCGTGATCGCGCAGTCGGGCCGTTCGGTAGCGAGCGCCAGGGCGATGGCCCCGGTCCCCGTTCCGAGATCGAGAATGCGGCAGGACGATGCGGGTAAGCGCGCCAGCGCCTGTTCAACCAGACACTCGGTGTCGGGGCGCGGGATCAGCGTCGCCGCCGAGACGTAAAGCGGTAACGACCAGAACTCGCGCTCGCCGACCAGGTGCGCCACCGGCTCGCCGGTTTTACGTCGGGCAAGCAGCGCGGCGAGCCGGGCTTCCTGTTCAGCAGTCAGTTCGGTTTCGCCGAAGGCCAGCAGGTACGTGCGGGCTTTACCCGTCACATGCTCAAGCAAAATTTCGGCATCGCGTTTCGGGCTTTCGCTTTCGGAAAGCTCACCGGCAGCCTCACGTAACCAGCGCTGAAAATCCATTATTCCTGCTCGGACAGTGCCGCCAGCTGGTCGGCCTGGTATTCCTGCACGATAGGCTCAATCAGCATATCCAGCTTGCCTTCCATTACTTCGTCCAGACGGTACAGCGTCAGGTTGATGCGGTGGTCAGTCACGCGCCCCTGCGGGAAGTTGTAGGTGCGGTTACGGTCGCTGCGATCGCCGCTGCCCAGCAGGTTACGACGCGTAGACGCTTCCGCCTGCTGGCGTTTCGCCATTTCGGCCGCGTGGATACGTGCGCCCAGCACGGAGAGCGCTTTGGCTTTGTTTTTGTGCTGGGAACGCTCGTCCTGACACTCCACCACGATGCCGGTCGGCAGGTGGGTAATACGGATGGCGGAGTCGGTGGTGTTAACGTGCTGACCCCCCGCCCCGGAGGAGCGGAAGGTATCAATACGCAGGTCAGCCGGGTTGATGTCCGGCAGCTCCGCTTCCGGCAGCTCCGGCATCACCGCCACCGTACAGGCGGAGGTGTGGATTCGGCCCTGAGATTCGGTGGCCGGTACGCGCTGCACGCGGTGACCGCCGGATTCAAACTTGAGACGGCCGTACACGCCGTCGCCGCTGATCTTGGCGATAACCTCTTTGTAGCCACCGTGTTCGCCTTCGTTGGCGCTCATGATCTCCACGCGCCAGCGACGCGACTCGGCGTAGCGGCTGTACATGCGGAACAGATCCCCGGCAAACAGCGCCGCTTCGTCCCCGCCGGTCCCGGCGCGGACTTCCACGAACGCGTTGCGTTCGTCGTCCGGATCTTTTGGCAGCAACAGCACCTGAAGCTGCTGCTCCATCTCCTCAGAACGCGCTTTCGCATCCTGCAACTCTTCCTGCGCCATCTCGCGCATTTCAGGATCGTCGAGCATCATCTGCGCGGTTTCGATATCTTCCTGAACCTGTCGCCAGTCGGTAAAGCATTTAGAAACATCACTTAACTGCGCGTATTCACGTGAAAGTGCGCGAAAACGTTCCTGGTCCGCAATGGTCCCGGCATCCCCGAGCAGCGCCTGGACTTCTTCATGGCGCTCGTGCAGAGCTTCCAGTTTAGCGACGATAGAAGGCTTCATAGGCGTAAGTGCACCTTGTCTTAGAAAATGGGTATAGGGCGCTATTCCAGCCCGAGGCTGTTGCGCAGAATAGTCAGGCGTTCATCATCCCCGTCACGGGCAGCCTGCTGAAGAGATTTGGTTGGGGCATGAATCAGGCGGTTAGTCAGTTTCCACGCCAGATCCTGCATAATAGCCTGCGCATCGCCGCCCTGCTCCAGGGCCGCTAACGCTTTGGCAGTCAGGTCATCACGCACCTGCTCCGCCTGCCCGCGGTACTCGCGGATGGTCTCGCTGACGCTTTGCGCGCGCAGCCAGGCCATAAACTCACTGGTTTCCTGCTCGACAATGGTTTCCGCCTGCACCGCCGCCGCTTTACGCTGCGCGAGGTTGTGCGAAATGATGCTTTGCAGGTCATCTACGCTGTAAAGATAGGCGTTAGCCAGCTTGCCGACTTCTGGCTCCACATCGCGCGGGACGGCGATATCCACCAGCAGCATCGGCTGATTACGGCGGGACTTCAGCGCACGCTCCACCATCCCTTTGCCGATAATCGGCAGCGGGCTGGCGGTCGAACTGATAATAATGTCCGCCTCCTTCAGGCGTTCATCGATGTCGCTCAGGGCAACCACCTCTGCCCCCACTTCATCCGCCAGCACCTGCGCGCGTTCGCGGGTGCGGTTCGCGATAATCATCTTTTTCACTTTATGCTCGCGCAGATGGCGCGCCACAAGTTCGATGGTTTCGCCCGCGCCCACCAGCATCACGGTGACGGTAGAAAGGGATTCAAAGATTTGGCGTGCAAGGGTGCAGGCCGCGAAAGCAACAGAAACCGCACTGGCACCAATGTCGGTTTCGGTTCGCACACGCTTCGCCACGGAGAATGACTTCTGGAACATGCGCTCCAGTTCGCTGGCCTTCAGATGCCCTTTTTGCGAATCCGCAAAGGCTTTTTTCACCTGACCCAGAATTTGCGGCTCGCCCAGCACCAACGAATCCAGCCCGCTGGCCACGCGCATCAGATGGCTGACGGCATCGTTGTCCTGATGCCAGTACAGGCTGTTGCGCAGCTCGTCTTCATTGAGATTGTGGTAGTCGCATAGCCAGCGGATCAGCGCGTCGTGCAGGTTGTCCTGCTCTTCAACACTTAAATAGAGCTCGGTACGGTTGCACGTCGAGAGCACCACGCCACCCTGCACCATCGGCTGTGCAAGCAGGCTGTCCAGCGCCAGGTCGAGCGTATCTGGCGAAAACGTTACGCGTTCTCGCAGAGAAACCGGGGCCGTTTTGTGGTTGATGCCGAGTGCTAATAGGGTCATGTTGAGCGGGAGTAGTACCAGCGTTAATAAGGTTAGCAGGACGCATCATACAGGATGCGCGAGATCAATAAAAGAGACAGCCCCCTTTCGGAGTAATAGGTTACACAACGCTTTGAGATAATTTGAACGTAGACGGTAGCCCCCTTCGACGCTAGCATTAACAGTTATAACTGCAACGTATCTCAAGGATTTGTCCTCATTATGACCCGACTGATTCGCCTGCTGCCCCTGGCGGCACTGGTTCTGACCGCGTGTACCGTCACCCAACCAAAAGGCCCGGGCAAAAGCCCTGATTCACCCCAGTGGCGTCAGCACCAGCAGGACGTCCGTAATTTGAGCCAGTACCAGACCCGCGGCGCCTTCGCCTATCTCTCTGATGAGCAAAAAGTGTATGCCCGTTTCTTCTGGCAGCAGACGGGTCAGGACAACTATCGCCTGCTGCTGCTGAACCCGCTGGGCAGCACCGAGCTGGAGCTTATCGCGAAACCGGGCGAAGCGCAGATCACCGATAACAAAGGCCAGCACTACACCGCAACCGATGCCGAAGAGATGATTGGCAAGCTGACCGGAATGCCTATCCCGCTGAACAGTCTGCGCCAGTGGATCCTTGGCCTGCCGGGTGACGCCACCGACTACACGCTTGACGATCAGTACCGTCTAAGCCAGGTGAACTACACCCAGAACGGCAAAACCTGGAAAGTGGTGTACAGCGACTATGACAGCAAGAGTAAACCGTCGCTGCCATCCAACATGGAACTGACCCAGGGCAGCCAGCGCATCAAGCTGAAAATGGACAACTGGATCGTTAAATGATGACCCACTGGCCCTCTCCGGCAAAACTGAATCTGTTTTTATACATTACCGGCCAGCGCGCTGACGGCTATCACACCCTGCAGACGCTGTTTCAGTTTATTGACTATGGCGACACAATTTCTATCGAACTGCGCCAGGACGGGCAGATTTGCCTCCTGACGCCGGTCGACGGCGTGGCGCATGAGGACAACCTGATTGTGCGCGCTGCGCGTCTGCTGATGAACGCTGCAGCGGAATCGGGTCGTCTGCCTGCGGGAAGCGGTGCGGACATCCGTATCGAGAAACGTCTGCCGATGGGCGGCGGCCTGGGCGGCGGCTCATCCAACGCCGCTACCGTGCTGGTTGCACTGAACCACCTTTGGGGCTGCGGGCTGTCGCAGGACGAACTGGCCGCCTTAGGCTTGAGGCTGGGTGCGGATGTCCCAGTGTTTGTTCGCGGTCATGCGGCCTTTGCTGAGGGCGTGGGCGAAATCCTCTCCCCGGTCAACCCGCCGGAAAAATGGTATCTGGTTGCTCACCCCGGCGTGAGCATTCCGACCCCGGTCATCTTTAAAGATCCTGACCTGAAAAGAAATACCCCGATTCGGTCAATAGAAACGTTATTAAATTGTGAATTCAGCAACGATTGCGAGGATATCGCAAGAAAACGTTTTCGCGAGGTTGATGCGGTGCTTTCCTGGCTGTTAGAATACGCGCCGTCGCGCCTGACTGGTACAGGGGCCTGTGTCTTTGCTGAATTTGACACCGAATCCGCCGCTCGTCAGGTGCTTGAGCAAGCGCCGGTTTGGCTGCATGGTTTTGTAGCGCGTGGGATGAACATTTCCCCCCTACAGCAGGCCATTCTGGCGCAGACTGAGTTTCGGTGACAACGTCACCCTGTTCCAGACGTTGCATCGCGCTCTTTAATACACCGCCTGGATAGCCTTTGCCTGGCCCGCACAGTTTACGGCGAACGCTATCCACCACTGGACGCATGCCTGAGGTTCTTCTCGTGCCTGATATGAAGCTTTTTGCTGGTAACGCCACCCCGGAACTAGCACAACGTATTGCCAACCGCCTGTACACTTCCCTCGGCGACGCCGCTGTAGGTCGCTTTAGCGACGGCGAAGTCAGCGTACAAATTAACGAAAATGTACGCGGTGGTGATATTTTCATCATCCAGTCCACCTGTGCTCCAACGAACGACAACCTGATGGAACTGGTTGTTATGGTCGACGCCCTGCGTCGCGCTTCCGCAGGCCGTATCACTGCTGTAATCCCTTACTTCGGCTATGCCCGCCAGGACCGTCGCGTCCGTTCCGCGCGTGTGCCAATTACCGCGAAAGTTGTCGCTGACTTCCTGTCCAGCGTTGGCGTTGACCGCGTACTGACCGTTGACCTGCACGCAGAGCAGATCCAGGGCTTCTTCGACGTCCCGGTTGATAACGTATTCGGCAGCCCAATCCTGCTGGAAGACATGCTGCAGCTGAACCTGGATAACCCAATCGTGGTTTCTCCGGACATCGGCGGCGTGGTACGTGCCCGTGCTATCGCTAAGCTGCTGAACGATACCGACATGGCGATCATCGACAAACGTCGTCCGCGCGCTAACGTTTCTCAGGTGATGCACATCATCGGTGACGTGGCTGGCCGCGACTGCGTGCTGGTTGACGACATGATCGATACCGGCGGTACGCTGTGTAAAGCGGCTGAAGCGCTGAAAGAGCGTGGTGCCAAGCGCGTATTCGCTTACGCGACCCACCCGATCTTCTCCGGCAATGCCGTAAACAACCTGCGCAACTCCGTCATTGACGAAGTTGTAGTATGCGATACCATCCCACTGAGCGACGAGATCAAGGCACTGCCAAACGTGCGTACCCTGACCCTGTCCGGGATGCTGGCCGAAGCGATTCGTCGTATCAGCAACGAAGAATCCATCTCTGCAATGTTCGAACACTAATCGAACACGGCCGAAAAACCCGCTGCGGCGGGTTTTTTTGTCTCTGGGTTTTATTTGTATGATTAATGCCTCCTTCACCTGCCATTCACATGACAGATGATGCGCATACGGATGATAGATAATTGTGAAAAACGTAGCCTCCTCACATGTTCTGCCCTTTCGCGCCCTCATCGACGCCTGCTGGAAAGAGAAGTACACCTCGTCACGTTTTATCCGTGACCTGATTGCCGGGATCACCGTCGGCATTATCGCGATTCCGCTGGCGATGGCGCTGGCGATTGGCAGCGGCGTTGCGCCGCAGTACGGCCTGTACACCTCGGCCGTGGCCGGGATCGTCATCGCTCTGACCGGCGGCTCACGCTTCAGCGTCTCCGGCCCGACCGCCGCCTTTGTGGTGATCCTCTACCCCGTTTCGCAGCAGTTTGGTCTGGCTGGCCTGCTGGTCGCCACCCTGATGTCCGGCGTCTTTTTGATTCTGTTTGGTCTGGCCCGCTTTGGGCGGCTGATTGAGTACATCCCCCTTTCCGTCACGCTGGGGTTCACCTCGGGGATTGGGATCACCATCGGAACCATGCAGATCAAGGATTTCCTCGGCCTGCAAATGCCCCATGTTCCGGAGCACTATTTACAGAAAGTGGGTGCGCTGTTTATGGCGCTTCCGACGGCCAACCTGGGCGACGCCGCCATCGGGATTGTGACGCTCGGAACACTGATCGTCTGGCCTCGTCTGGGTATCCGTCTGCCCGGCCATCTTCCCGCGCTGCTGTTGGGCTGCGCGGTGATGGCTGTCGTCAATATGTTCGGCGGCCATGTCGCCACTATCGGCTCGCAGTTCCACTATGTTCTGGCGGACGGTTCGCAGGGGAGCGGCATTCCGCAGCTGCTGCCGCAGCTGGTGCTGCCGTGGGATATGCCCGGATCCAGCTTTACCTTAAGCTGGGATTCCCTGCGCGCCCTGCTTCCCGCCGCGTTCTCGATGGCGATGCTGGGGGCGATTGAATCCCTGCTCTGCGCCGTCGTTCTGGACGGGATGACCGGCACCAAGCACAAAGCCAACAGCGAGCTGGTTGGTCAGGGGTTAGGGAACCTCATCGCACCGTTCTTTGGTGGTATTACCGCCACGGCGGCCATCGCCCGTTCTGCGGCCAACGTGCGCGCGGGTGCAACGTCACCCGTTTCGGCAGTTATCCACTCCCTGCTGGTGATCCTCGCCCTGCTGATCCTCGCCCCACTGCTCTCCTGGCTACCGCTTTCCGCCATGGCCGCCCTGCTGCTGATGGTGGCCTGGAACATGAGTGAGGCGCACAAGGTGGTAAACCTGCTGCGTCGGGCGCCGAAAGACGACATCATCGTGATGCTGATCTGCATGTCGCTGACCGTGCTGTTCGATATGGTTATCGCCATCAGCGTCGGGATCGTGCTGGCTTCCCTGCTGTTTATGCGCCGTATTGCGCAAATGACGCGCCTCTCCCCGGTTAACGTGGAGGTGCCTGACGATGTGCTGGTTCTGCGCGTGATTGGCCCGCTGTTCTTCGCCGCGGCGGAAGGTCTGTTCAGCGATCTGGAGTCTCGCATCGCGGGCAAACGGGTTGTGGTGCTAAAATGGGATGCCGTACCGGTGCTGGATGCTGGCGGCCTGGACGCCTTCCAGCGCTTTGTGAAACGTCTGCCTGAAGGCTGTGAGCTGCGGGTGAGTAACCTCGAATTCCAGCCCCTGCGCACCATGGCGCGTGCGGGCGTGCAGCCGATCCCTGGCCGCCTTGCCTTTTATCCTAACCGTGAAGCCGCGTTAGCGGATCTGTGAGCCGCCTGATGCAGAGAAACGTCTCTGCATCATCACCCCGATCGCCTGCTGGAGCCATGCAAGCACGGCAGGCGTCATCCAGGTTCCCTTCATCAGATGCGGCTCCTGCTGCATGGCCGTACGAAACTTTTGCTGGGTCTCCGGGTTGGTGCCCGCGTACGACTGGAACAGCGCCAGCCAGTTTTCGGCAAGCTTTTGGGCATCGTCAGAGGCGGGGTCGAGATTTTCCCGCTGCGCCTGATGCAGCTTCGCCACCAGCGGCGGCCACTCCATCATGCGATCAAAGTAGTGCTTCCGCGTAAAGGCCATCTCTTCGGGAGTAAGGTACTTCTCCCATATGCTGAGCTTGGATTCCGCAAACGCGCGCGTAATGTAATCCGTCATCTCCGGCGTGATGCCGGTCTGCACCTGCATCTGTGGCTCTACGCTGTGCATCTCGTTCAGCCGGGTAAGAAACTCCGGTTTGCCCGCCGTGTCCTGCTCCAGGCGCTCCATCCAGCGCGTCGCCAGGTCCTTCGCCCTCTCGTCCGTAACGGGTATATGGTGCTCCAGCAGCGCGTTGGCCTCTGCCACCAGCCCTGACCAGATAGCCGACAGCGCGTCCTTCTGCACCGCAAACGGCAGCTGCTGTAACTCTTCTTTGCTAAACCAGCGATCGTACATATTCATCAACTCCAGAGTCTGTAGCCAGGATTCCAGGTCCGGCGTCGCATCGTCGAGAAGCCCGTTACGCAGTTCGACCAGCCGGTCGCGCAGCGTATGTATGCTGCGCAGCTGTTTATCCAGCAGCGTGATTTGCGCATCGAGTAACTCGGTTAACGACAGCGACTCCTGTTCAAGAAAATCCCTGATTTCAGCAAGTTCCAGCCCCGCTTTTGCCAGCGCCTGGATCATGTGCAGACGCTGGACATCCGCCAGGTTGTAAAGCCGGTAACCTGCCGCGCTTCTGGCAGAAGGCAGCAACACTCCTGTTTGCTCATAGTGATGCAATGTGCGTACGGTGATACCGGCCCGTTTCGCCAGTTCCCCCACCTGAATCAACATAACTGCTCCTTTTCTTTGCCAGTGCCGCCACTCTGGCGCCTTACGTTACGTGAGGGTCAACCCTTGATGCAAAAAAAAACGACTCCCAGGGAGTCGTTTCGGTATTCTTTCGTCATGGCACTAGCTGTGCTTATGCTGATCTCGACGGCAGCGTTTGTCGTAGTGGCGCACCCACCAGTATTTATCGCAGACTTCCTCATGTCCGCTCACGCGCGCGCCGGCGAGCCACAATACCGCACCGAGGAAGATGCTCAGTACCGCGCCATGCGCGAAGTATTGCGGAAGATCAAGCTGCGGCAGCTGGTTTAATATGGAATAACCTACGCCGACGACCATCACAAACAGCCCCAAACCCATCAGCACGTTACCGAGTAGCGAAGCGTTTTTGCGTTTCATGTGTCACCTCCGGAACTTTGGGTTGTCAGGGGAAAAGCCCCTAATCCTTGTGTGTAAAGTATAGACAACGCTCCTTTTATGAGTTGCGTGAATGATCACAATTACAGATAACGCCCAGACAAAAGCTTACAAATAACACGTTGAACAGCTTGAAATTCTAATTGTTCAGGTAAGTAATTATTCGTATTTCGCTGAGACGATCGCAGAATTTTGTCAAGCGGCGCGCCAGACAGTAAACTACGCGCCAGATCTGGAACCCATTAGGAATTGAATCGTGACGATTAAACTGATTGTCGGCCTCGCCAACCCGGGCGCAGAATATGCGGCTACCCGCCACAATGCCGGGGCATGGTACGTCGATCTGCTGGCCGAGCGGTTACGTGCTCCCCTGCGTGAAGAACCTAAATTCTTCGGGTATACCTCACGTATCAACCTTGCTGGCGCGGATGTTCGCCTGCTGGTCCCCACCACGTTTATGAATCTGAGTGGTAAAGCCGTGGCGGCGATGGCAACGTTTTATCGCATTAATCCGGATGAAATTCTGGTCGCCCACGATGAGCTGGATCTTCCCCCTGGCGTGGCAAAATTCAAGCTGGGCGGCGGGCACGGTGGTCACAACGGTCTTAAAGACATCATCAGCAAGCTGGGCAATAACCCGAATTTCCACCGTTTGCGCGTGGGAATCGGCCATCCGGGCGATAAAAACAAAGTTGTCGGTTTCGTGCTCGGTAAGCCACCGGTTTCCGAACAGAAACTGATTGACGAGGCGGTAGACGAAGCGGCGCGCTGCACGGAAATCTGGCTGAAAGACGGCTTAACCAAAGCGACAAACCGCTTACACGCTTTCAAAGCGCAATAATCCGCCCAATACGGCTTTTTTACCGCGCGTCATGCGGGTTACGTGTATAATAGGCGTAGTTATTTACTTTTCATCAATCGGTTATCCTTAACGGATTGATTATCAAGATATTAAGGTGATTTAGAAATGGGATTCAAATGCGGTATCGTCGGTCTGCCAAACGTGGGCAAATCCACCCTGTTTAACGCGCTTACCAAAGCGGGTATCGAAGCGGCGAACTTCCCGTTCTGTACCATCGAACCGAACACCGGCGTTGTGCCAATGCCTGATCCGCGTCTGGACCAGCTCGCGGAAATCGTGAAGCCGCAGCGCATTCTGCCAACCACCATGGAATTCGTGGACATCGCGGGCCTGGTAAAAGGCGCATCCAAAGGTGAAGGTCTGGGTAACCAGTTCCTGACCAACATTCGTGAAACCGAAGCGATCGGCCACGTTGTGCGCTGCTTCGAGAACGACAACATCATCCACGTCAACAACAAAGTGGATCCGGCTGACGACATCGACGTCATCAACACCGAGCTGGCGCTCTCTGACCTCGACACCTGCGAACGTGCAATTCACCGCGTGCAGAAGAAAGCCAAAGGCGGTGACAAGGACGCGAAAGCGGAACTGGCTGCGCTGGAAAAATGTCTGCCACAGCTGGAAAACGCCGGCATGCTGCGCGCGCTGAAAAACCTGACTGACGAAGACAAGGCGGCGATCAAATACCTGAGCTTCCTGACCCTGAAGCCAACCATGTACATCGCCAACGTTAACGAAGACGGTTTCGAGAACAACCCGTACCTGGACAAAGTGCGTGAAATTGCCGCGGCGGAAGGTTCTGTGGTTGTTGCCGTGTGCGCTGCCGTTGAATCCGACATCGCCGAGCTGGACGACGCCGACCGTGAAGAGTTTATGGCCGAGCTGGGTCTGGAAGAGCCGGGTCTGAACCGCGTGATCCGCGCGGGCTATGAGCTGCTGAACCTGCAGACCTACTTCACCGCTGGCGTGAAGGAAGTGCGTGCGTGGACGATTCCTGTGGGTGCGACTGCGCCTCAGGCGGCCGGTAAGATCCATACCGACTTCGAGAAAGGCTTTATTCGTGCGCAGACTATCGCGTTTGAAGACTTCATCACCTACAAGGGTGAGCAAGGCGCGAAAGAAGCAGGCAAGATGCGTGCGGAAGGGAAAGATTACATCGTTAAAGATGGCGATGTGATGAACTTCCTGTTTAACGTTTGATTCGTCTTGAATGAAAAAAATCCACGCTTTGGCGTGGATTTTTTTCCGAAATAAATTTCCCAGATAGTATTAAATTTAAAAAATACCTTCTTTGAGAGGATGGTCTTTTATTCCTCCCCAAGGGTCATCTAGCAAAAACTTAGCATCAATAGCTTCTTTTGCCGGTACAAGAGTGAAATTATAGTAAATTTCATCTCCTTCACAGATCTCATAAAAGAGTGAATAAACTTTATCGTTCACATCTATATTTAAATCAAATTTCTCAGTTGCAGAAGCGATTTGCAGCTTATCTTTATCCGTAATGAAAAATGGCACAACAATACAGCGCTGAGCATTTTCATCCATTTTGAAAGCATTCTCTTTTTTGATATTGACGTTTGCTCCAAACGCGTCCTCTGGTAATGGATCGAATATAACATAATCCTTGTGTAGAACAGCACCTTGAGAAACATTGCCTTTTCCCCACTGACTCAGCTTTTCGTCATAATCTCGGGATCGTAACAATATTTGACTATGCGAAATAAGTAGATCTACTGTTTGCATGCTCTTATCACTCATTATATTACCTCGACTTTTATTCTTGTTCCATCTGGCAGTTCTGATAAAACATTACCAATACTTGAACCTGCACCACGGTTGTCACTAGGATCTATATATCTTACGCTAGCGCCATCACCGCCTTCTTTAAACATCGCCATAGGCCATTCATCACGATCATAACCAGGCTTTGTTTTGATATTTTTTAGACTCGTTTTCCTGTTAGCTTTCGCAGTGCCTCGTTGAATTGTTACAACCTTTGCATGTCCTAAATCGATCGCGTCTGATATGTGACCAAACGTTGCAGGATATTCAGAGCGTTTCAGTTTCAAAACGTATTCGTAATTTTTTGACTTCGATTTTGTTAAAGTGCAACCAGCTAAACCCAGAGGATCTATCCAGGTAAGAGGGTTAACAGTATATTTATATAAGTTAATCCCCCCCGCCAGCCCTATCGGGTCTTGCTGCGTAAACCGCCCGCAGTCCGGGTCATAATAACGGAACAGATTGTAGTGCAGCCCTGTCTCACGGTCCAGGTATTGCCCCTGCATACGCAGGTTCTGAGAATATCCTGATACCTGCGTTTCGCTTTCCCGCAGCAGCTTGCCCCAGGCGCTGTTCACCCCTTCCCAGCGCACCTGCCCTTCGATATCCGTCATCCGCTCCGGCGTGCCGTTGGGCTGGCAGTGGAACCAGAAAATCTCCCGGGCATCAACGCCGTCAATACGCGCCAGCGGGTCGTAACTGTCCTGATCGCTGTAAACGTAGGTCAGCGGCACATCCCCGTGCACCTCCTGCAGCAGGCGGAACCCTTCCCAGACAAACCGGGTGGTGACCGGCTTGCCGGTTGGCTGTCCGCCCAGCATCTGGCGGCGCGTTTTGCTGATGCGGCGACCGAGCGGATCGTAGCGGAAGCTGACCTGCGTCTGCGGTTTGTTGCGGTCCCGCGGCTGGCTGATGACTTCCGTCAGGCGATGTTCGCCGTCGTAGTGGTAGTGCCAGCGGGTCTGGCCGTTATCCTTCTCCACGGTGCGGCCGTGGATGTCATAACGCCAGCGAATGCCGTTCAGCTGCGTCAGGCGGTTGTGCGTGACCTTCTCAGCAGATCCTTCGAGCGGGTTACCGGCTGCATCCCAGCGCCACTGCTCCTGGCCAGGCAGCGTGCCGTCCTGAACGAGCAGGCGCCCGGCGCTGTCGTACTGCCAGCGGTACCAGCTGAACGGGTTATCGTCCCGCTCTTCGCGCACCAGGTTATTGCGGTAGTCATAATCCCAGCGGCGGGACCAGCGGCGCGGCGACGGGCGCTGGGCATTGCCGGTAAAGACGTCCCGGCGGTGCAGTCGGCCAAGGCGGTCGTATTCGCTGCGGGTGGTCAGCAGACCCTGGGTGCGGCTGGTCTCGCGGTGAAGCTCGTCGCGGGTAAAGTCGGAAACCGAGAGCTTATCAAGAGCAATGCTGAGCAGATGCCCGCTGCCGTAGTAGAACTGCTTCAGCTCGCGACCATCGGGCAGCGTGACGGAGGTGCGGTTGCCCAGCGCGTCATACTCCCACGCCAGCTCGCCGTGCTCGCCCGCTTCGCGCATGACGCGACCGAGTGCGTCATACTCAAAGGCAAGCTCCTGCTCTGCCTCGGTGGTCCACGCGTCGGCTGAAAGCGCAGGATGCAGCCCAATCCGGCTTAATAGCCCGGACGGCGTGTAATGGTAGCGGGTCTGCCCTTCCGGCGTGGTGCGGGCGACCAGCTGGCCGCTCGCGCTCCAGGCGAAGGCGTGGGTGATGGCCTCCGGATGGCCGGCGGCAAAGGTGCGCGCAATCGTGCGCCCGGAGGCATCATAGCGATACTGCGAGGCCACGCCATCGAGCCCCACCTCTTCCAGCAGCAGCGAGTCTGGCCCCCAGCGGAACTGATACGCTTCGCCGTTCTCGTTTTCCAGGGCAATCAGACGCCCGCGGCTGTCCCAGCGGCGTCGCACTTCTTCACCCTGCGTATTACGGGTGGCGGTTAAACGCCCCGCCTCGTCGTATCTGAACTCACTTTCTTTCCCGTCAGCACCCGCATGCTTCACCGGCAGGCCACGTTCGTTCCATTTGAGCGATTCCGTCCAGCCTTCCGGGCGATCGAGCTGCACCGGACGCCCTGCGGCGTCGTAGCGGTAGCGCGTCTCTTCACCGTCGGCGCCAGTCTCAGCCACCAGCCAGCCCAGCGGATGATAGCGATAGCGGGTAATACGCCCGGAACAGTCCGTCGAACGGACAATCTGCCCGGCCTCGTTGTACTCCTGGTAGCGGCTGTTGCCAGCGGCATCGACCTCTTCCACGACCTGGCCAAACTCGTCCCGGCGCAGCTGCGTCGTCTGCCCCATCGGGTCCACCACGCGCTTCAGCCCGTGATGTTCGTCGTACCAGAACCGGGTGGCGCTGCCGTCGGCTTCGATAATGGCCGCGGGAAGCGCGCGGTGCTCCAGCCAGGTGGTGGTGCGGGTATTGCCGTCGGCATCGGTCTCCTGCACCCGGTTGCCCATCTCGTCGTAGACGAAGGTGACGGCGTTGCCGAGCGGATCGATGCGACGCGTGAGAAGCTCGTTATCATCCCACTCGTAGCGCCAGTTTTCACCGCGCTCGTCTACGTAGCGGACAATCAGATTCTGCACGTTCCAGTAGTGGCGGCGCGTCTGACCATCGTAGTGCTCGACGGTCGTCAGCCCGGCGGCTAAATCATAGCTAAAGCGGCAGCCGTCGCCGGTGCTGGTGCGGTTTTCCACCACGCGCCAGTGGTCGAATTTTTGCCAGCGGTATTCGCTCTCCAGCCCGCCCGGCATCCGGTGCCAGACCATCAGGCCGTGGTCGTTGTAACGGTATTCACGCGTCACCACGCCGGAGGCATCCGTCGCGCTCGCCAGCTGGCCGCGCGCATCGTAGCCCCACTGCATCAGCGGCCAGGTTTGGTTGCCGTCGAAATGGCTGGCAGCGGTAACGCGCTGCGGGAATCGTTCATCTTCATAGCGCAGGGAGACGTCGATGGCCCGCGGCTCATCATGGATACCAACCAGCCTGCCGTGTTCGTCCCACGCCGTCAGCAGCGCATTGCCGTACTCGTCGCTGAGGGAGGCCAGACGCAGGATTGAGGGGTTCGCCCGGGTGGGTTTATACAGACGCCACACCGCGCCGTCATCGTCGGCAATCGCCACGTCGCCGCTCTCATTGCGGCGGATAATGATGCCTTCGCTGATGCTGTAAAACGCGCGGTCGACAGGCGGCAGTTCAAAGCTCAGCTCGCGCCCGGTTTCATCGAACCAGGTCGCATTGTTATCTTCCAGCGAGAGATAGCTGTCAAAGGTCGTTGCCCAGCCCAGGCCGAACAGCCCTTCGCGGGTGGTCAGGCTGTTGTAGCTGCGCTGCCAGCGAAGCGGGAAGCGCCCCGGCAGCGAGAAGTCGAGCTCGTCGTCGTCGTTCAGCACCTTCACGCCGGTGGCGGCATGGACCGGATGCGAGGAGCCAAACACGGCGTTGACCGCCATATCCGCCAGCATCCCGCCACCGGCCGCCGCTAGCGCGCAGGGCATGTTTTTCAGGATCTTGCCCGGACGCCCGCGCAGCAGGGAGAGCGCAATCATCCCCAGCGCCAGACCCGGCGTTTTACCGCTTTTGATATCGCGGACCGTAAGCGTGTCCCCGCCGATGATCACGTTCGGGGAGACGTCGTCGGAAACGGTGCCTTCGCAGGTGGTGCGATCTTTCGCACGCACCGCGGGCTGCCCGTTGATAAAGACGCTTTTGGAGCCTTCCGCCAGATACTGCGGCCCGGAGTGCTTTTCACACGCCACCTTGTCCTCTTCCAGCGGCGAGGTTCCCGCGGCGGCTGAGGCCACGCTCGGCTGCCACATTTCGCTGCCAAACTGTCCGGCGGCGGAAAGCAGCATGCCCGCATAATCGGCAAAGCTGCCCGGCGACTGCGGCTCAGGGGACGGGGTATCGGCGGGCGTGAGCGTGCCCGCCGCGCGGGCGGCAGGGATTGCGTTGGTCAGTACGTTGTTCGAACCGGTGGTGATTTTACCCGCAGGTGACGGCGGGAAAAGCGCATTGCCTAACCCTTCCGCGGCGTTGCTGATATCGTCGGTAATACCCGCCACGTTCGCCAGCACGCCACCAACGATGCCGCTTAACAGACAGCTGGACCCAATCGCCGCCACGCCCGCTGCGGCGGCTCCGGCACCGAGGAGTGGCGCGGCGGCCGTAGCCGCCAGCCCCACTGCCGCACCGATCACCGCATAGGCGGCACCTTCCGCCACAATGCTGGTGATATCAGCAAAAATGCTGGAGTGAATAATCTCGTCGCCCTTACGGGCCGCGTTGTTATCGCTCATGCCTTACACATTCCGGTTGTCGTTTAGCGTCAGACTCTGCTTAAGCGCGCTCCAGCGCACCTCGTCCTCTTCGGTAAAGGCTCTTAATGCCGAGAGGGTAAAAATCATCAATATCGGTTTGCCCGGCGTCTGCACGGCCAGCTGTTTTTGCCACAGGCGCTGTCCGTTACGGTCAAAGGTGGTCTCGACTTCCAGTCCGCTAATTTTTCCGTCAGGCCCGGCGTTTACGTTCCGGAATTCGCTCTGGGCGATCTCACCCATCTGAGGACGCAACACATCCCACTGGCGGTGAAATTCTTGTTCGTAGTCGCTGCCATCGGGAATCACACCGCGGCTGACCACTACGGACAGCCCGCTTTCGTCATCGCGAATGATGTTCATGCTGTTGTCCTGCCAGGCAGCAGGAAAAAGGGAAAATGAACCTTCCTGGAGGGTGTATTTCATAAGTGAACTCGAGATGATTAATATTGAGAGAAACAAGAAGGCCAATCCATGCTGGCCTTTTGGCTGGCTGTTTTATTTACGCCATTGACCTGATTGTTCGACTAAAACATGGCTGCCTTTACTGACAAGCAATTTCACGGGTGCATACGTCACGGTATAAGCGATCTCGCCATTCTTGTAGGTTGAGCCGATTATTTTACCTGCGGGGTCGTGTAACGTTTTCCCCTTTAAGGAGATCGTACTGTTATCGCTTTTGCGCACGCCGAGATAGACCATCTGATCACATTCGCTATCAAAATGACCGCACTTATTTATAAGAGAAATAGCGAACCTTTCGGTGTCCAGTTTTCTGGTTTCAGCGTTTTGAACCGAAGCGGCTTTACGTAACGTATAACGCTGCGGAGCATAATCATTTCCTTTTTGAGGAGGAGTAACTAAACGCCATTCCATCTCACTCCCCTTTATTTCCAGAACAGCCCGTCCGCCTGCGCCGCCAAACGATGAGTTGAACTCTACGTTCGCACGGTTTCCCGCGATCGTACCGCTAAGATTATGCTCATCATCTTCCGGGCAGTCGATGCGGTTTCCTCTCCGGGAGATATAGCAATAAGACCCGGTGATACGGTTGCCTGATTCAGCTAACTGCAGGGTTAACGTCGAGTCGTTGCCAACCCCGCCTGCCCAAACCCCGTCAAACGCAGGTCTCGATTGGCTGTTCGCTGCAAACTGCATCGTATTGAACCTGGCGGCCCATTGCTGAATATCGGCATTAATCGGCTGACTATTATCAGAGGACTGGTAATGGATAACGTTTGATTCTGGAACCACCCAGGCCGCGAAGATTTTGCCGTCAGGATTGATAACCAGCGCTGAGGCATTTTCCTGGTAGAGATCCTTTAGCCAGCCCTCAACAAACAATCCTCCACCTGGAGTGGTATGCGGTTCGCCAAAGACATCAAAGTTATCAATAAAGGCCTGGTAATGATTTCCCAGCGTTTTCCTGAGAATGTCCGTCACTTCGCTATCATTAACGATGCGACTTACCGTATCGAGCTTATTGTACTGCGATAATTCAAGTGCCGTAGAGGTTTCAACGACGCCAGCCAATAAAGCCGCGCACAATGCGGATGCTAAAAGTTTATTGGACATAATTTACTCTGAAGAACCATTATCGTAATTCATTGTTATTTTCACAACGTTGCCGCCCTTCATCTCAAAAGAGAGTACTTTTTTACCCAACGCATAGGAAACCCACTGGGTCCCTGAATCATTTTCAACAAGGCCATTGCCGTATGCGTTGTTCAGCTCTCTGGTTGTTGAACCCACATGGACACCCCGCGGCGTTGCGAAGTCTTCGGCAGTCAGCGTAATCTGCGACACGATATAATCATCAACGCTTCGTTCAGCTTTATCCCACCAGAGATTGGAACTGAATATTTCTAACCCAGCCCTTTGATGCTGGTAGAATTTATAGTTCGTTCCGTCAAAAGGAACCTCACCGACAAAGTTTCCTTCCCACGGCACATCAATTTTACCGGCACTATCAGGAGACCATCGGTCGCCCAATGCGACAGGCTGGTCTTTGATCTGCACAGAAAAATCCCGTTTTGTCAGAACGGGAGGCATCACCTGAGCCAAAACCACATTGCTGCCGAGACAGGTAAACATCAGGGCAGAAAAAAGAAATGTCGGCGTGTGTTTTTTCACGTTAATCGTCATTTATTGAATGTGTATTGCTATTATCATCCAGAAGAAACCGCCAGGACATGAGTGCAGTATTTCTTAGTCTGCTCTAATGACGACTGAACCCAGACAGTGAGGATTTTTCACGGTGAAACTGAAGCTCACCTTTTGTCCATTCATATCTTTTCGGGCTGTATAGCTGGTCACTTCGTTCTCCGAACGGCCGCGCGGATAATCAGTCAACCTCAACTGCGGATAGCGCTTTTTAACGGTATCAAGCGTTATGCATTGACCTGAGGAGGGTGAAAAATTCAGTAAAGGCGCCATGCCGTCGTTATCTTTGCTTAAACGTAACTCAATTGCGGTTATGTTCGTCCCATCAGCGAGTTTGATATCGTCGGCATTGTAGAAATTGATATATTCATTTTGCCTGGTCATCTTAAACGATAACGGCGCATTACTAAGGGTTGTAACGGATAACGTCTTAAGCGATGCGCTCATCCCGGAAATGAACATCCAAAGATCCTTTTTCTGAGCGTCTCCTTCAGCCATTCCCGTCGTTAATAATGCGATAAGTACCGCACCGGCCTTACTCATCTTTTGGCGTAAATTTCGCCTGCACCGCCGCATCAATATCCCCTTTATGCCCCGATCCCGGCGCCGTCGTGCCCGGCTTGGTTCCCGACGTGTTCAGATGCAGCTTACCGCCCGTAGTGATATACCCATCCCCCTCGACAAAAAAGTTAAACTCTTTGCCGATCAGGTTAATCTTGCCGTTCGCGTTGAGTTCAATGGCGCTCTCACCAGAGACCAACCGCAACTTCGTCCCGGAAGCGATAACATACTGCTCCACCGCCGCATCCAGCTTACCTTTCCCCGTCAGGATCTCGGTGCCACCTTTCACGGCCTGGGTCTGATTCGCTTCCACGCGATGCAGTTCATTTTTCTTCACGTAATGGCTGCGCGCTCCGCCGACGATGTGCGTTTCATCATTTTTAACGCTGGTGTCCATGTTACGCTCGGCCTGGATCCACACCTGCTCTGCACCCGCTTTATCCTCAAACCGCAGGGCGTTGGCATTGTCCACGGAACCGTCTTTTGTGCGGCTCATAAAGCCCATCTGCGTCGCCGCAGCCGGCAGCGCCCACGGCGGCATGCTCGCGTCGTTGTACACGCGCCCGGTAATGATCGGACGGTCCGGATCGCCGTTGATAAAGTCCACCACCACCTCATCGCCCACGCGCGGGATTTGCACCCCGCCGTAGCCCTGGCCCGCCCACGCGCTCGACACGCGCACCCAGCAGGAGCTGGTGTCATCGCCCTTCGCCAGACGGTCCCAGTGGAACTTCACCTTCACCCGGCCGTATTTGTCCGTCCAGATACTCTCGCCCTTCGGCCCCACCACTTTCGCCGTCTGCGGGCCGTAGGTGCGCGGCCACGCCGTGGTCTGCGCCGGACGGTACACCACCGCCGACGGGATGACCGTGAAATCGGTCCGGTGTATGGTTTCCCCCTCGCCGCTGGCGTAGCGGTTCTCTTCGAGGTGGTAACCCGCGGCAGTGACCAGATACTCGCCGTTGTCGCTGAAGAATGGCGCGTTGGTTAACGTGAAGGTGTGCCCCGGCGCAATCCCCGCCGCCGTGGCGGTGGCCTGAATCTGCTGATGCTCAACCTGCCAGCGCTCCTGACGAATGCGGGCATAGAACTCCCCGTGCCCTTTGTCGACAAAGCGACCCGGCCAGTCGTACACGTCAATGCTGCCCGGCGTCGGCGACGCCGGGTTCTGCTGGGCCTGGAACAGCCACGCGTTCGGCTTGCGGAAGTCATAGTCGTCGAGGCTGTAAATCCCCGGCGTCACGCTGTCCTCCAGCGCCCACTGGCTGATGCCCTCTTCATCCGTACTGCCGCCGGACGGCGTCTGGTGGTAAGGAATAACCTCATAGCCGCTGAACGGCTGGTACTGCGTGGCGGCGTCGGTGAGCACCAGGGTGTGCTTGTCCGCCTCATGGCGGAAGTGATACGCAATCCCCTCCAGCTCCATCAGACGGCTGATGAAGTCCAGGCTCGACTCCTGATACTGCACGCAGTAGTCCCACACCCGGTAGCTGCCGGTGAGTTTGTCCTCAACGTTGACCTGATGCTCACCCAGCAGGGTTTTCACAATCTGCGGCACCGTCTGGCCCTGGAAAATACGCAGGTTACGGTCGCGCTTCATCGGCCACAGGTCCGGCTCCACCGTCAGCTGGTACACCGCATAGCGGGTGCCCGTCAGCTCAACGGCGCTGACCGCCACCCGGGTAATCTTGCCGTTTATATAGCGGGGCGTCAGCAGGCTCTGCGTCGGGATGGTCACCGTGACCGGCTGGCCCAGCAGCTTACTGCGGTCAATGCGCGCGTCCGTGCCGAGCACGGTCAGCGTCAGCGCGAACGACTCGGACATCGCCTCGCGGCCCGTCAGTTTCCAGAACAGAAGCCCCTCCACCGGGAGCTGAACGGTAATTCGGTTGAGCATAATCTTTATTCCATCTAGCTTATGCGATGCAGATAAGAGGTTCTGCATCTGTGATAAAGCGTCATTCAAGAAAGGGGCTTTTCCCTCTTGATCATCCAAAAAACAAGAGAGTAGATTTTCAGTGACTCTGATGTGACAAATAAACCTACATTCAACCAGATGTTTGAAAAATCAAACATACTTACTAAAAGAGGGAACAATGAGACCGAACATCTGAATGAAATCAAGCGAAATAATTCCTGAGTGAGGGCAAGTTTAACCGCTCCGATCTTTCGCTTGAAGAATAAACAGGCCGAAGTACACAAAGAGAGTAATAAAAGTAAGTCAAGCACAAAAAAAAGCATGACCAAAATGCTGAAACCATCACCTGCATAATAATTCAACGAATCACTAAACGCTTTTGCGTCAGAAATGAATGGAATTCTGTGCTGGCGAACTGAATTCACGCAATAAAGCAATATTGCGAGAAGATCCATACTTCCCCAGAAATACCATAGATGGCTATTTAAATGAGCGAGGTTGTTTTGTGTACGCCCGTTATTGTTATTTAAAAAAATGGGGGAGCACATATTGGCTTCAACTCAACCCTCCGGGTTTGGAATAAATTCAAAACGCACAAACAGGAGAGACAATCTTCTCGTACTCCTTTGAATGAAGCCTAAGACTTCGAAGATCGTACACTTCCATAGTCTCCCCTGTTTATATTCCTACGGATTCACCAGCCAGGTGCCCGGCTTGGTAATATCCAGCGTCTGGCCACGCGTTCTTCCGTTGCCCTGCAGTTCAATCTTCGCCTCACCGGCCGGCAGCTTGAGCGATGCATAGCCGTTGGTTCCCGGGCGCAGCGCTTTTGGCTCGCCGTTCACTTTCAGCGTTTCGCCGTCGAGGATGCGGATATAGACCAACGCAACAGGGCTCGCGGCAGGCGGTGGCGTCTGCTGTGCCGTCGCCGGTTCGCCCACCTTCGCCGTTTCTGGCTTCACGTCTGGGGCGTTCGCGGCGGTTTCGGTTGGACGCGTCTCTGCCGGTGCCTGCGCAGCCTGCTCTGGCGCATCTTTGCCGCCGCTAAACAGCATCGCGCCAGCGACAACGCCGACCAGCACGCCTGCGGCAACCATGCCCGGGATCCTGTAGCGACGCCAGTCGAGCAGCGACGCCGGCTGTTCTTCCTCCACCGGTACCAGCATGGTGCCGGGCTTTTTCGCCGTCAGCACGTCGTTAATCCCGGCGACCGGCATCTCTATCAGCGCGGCGAACTCATCGATGGACTGTGGACGGTCCTCCATGTGCAGCGCCAGCGCGCGGTCAATGGCCTGCAGCAGCGGAATGGAATAGCCCTGCGGCATGATTTCCACCAGCGGTTTGCAGGTATCCTGAATCGAGCGCACCACGCTGACCGGCGGCGGAGAACCCACAATCAGGGTACGCAGCACGGCGCCGAGGGCGTAAATGTCCGTCCACGGGCCCTGCTCGCTTTCGTTGTCGTCGGTGTACTGCTCGATCGGCGCAAAGCCCGGGCGCAGCATGGTTTCCGTTTCATCGGAAAGGTTACCGATGGTGCGGCGCGCGGAGCCGAAATCAAGCAGCACCGGCAGGCCGTTATCCTGGATCTGGATGTTATCCAGAGAGATGTCGCGGTGCAGGTAGCCTTCGTCGTGGATGGTCTTGATCGCACCGAACAGCATCGGCAGGGTGCGACGGATCCAGGCTTCGTTGATCAGCTCCGGCTTTTCCTCGCGCAGGCGCGAAAGCGTGGTGCCGCTGTAAAACAGCGTCCCCATGTAGGCCGTGTCGTTTTGCACCCAGAAGCGCAGAACGTGCAGCAGGTTCGGGTGGTTAAAGCGCGCCAGCAGACGCGCTTCCTGGATAAAGC
Organism: Enterobacter sp. EC_64; assembly: GCF_019584165.1. Classification (NCBI taxonomy): domain Bacteria; kingdom Pseudomonadati; phylum Pseudomonadota; class Gammaproteobacteria; order Enterobacterales; family Enterobacteriaceae; genus Enterobacter; species Enterobacter sp. EC_64. Next base: position 149,515 of record NZ_VDAS01000006.1, on the reverse strand, counting down.
TGTTCAGGCCCGCGGAGAACGCTTTGCCAAAGCGCTCGCTGCGCAGCACCAGGGTCATGTCGTCGCCGCGTACGGCGAGCGAGGAAGGCATAAATTCTTTGATAGCGATAGTGCGTTCGAGCTGGTGATCCCACGCGCGATAGACAATGCCAAAACCGCCGCCGCCGATCACCTCTTTGATTTCAAACTCGTTGAAGCGGTACCCGACCGGGAGCGCGTTTGGGACAGTCCGATTGTTATCATTATCCGTCATCTTTTACAGTTCTCTTGATGATTATTACGCGGCAAACTGACAGTGAAACTCGCCCTGCTCGCAGGTGACGTGCAGACGTCGGTACTGTTCGTCGCTGCGGCTGGCGGTAAGTAAGATCTGGCTCATCTGAGGCAGCAGGGTGTTGGTCAGAATAGCGTCCACCATGCGGCCGCCGGACTCCACCTCGGTGCAGCGCTGAACAATCTGTTCCACCACGCTGTCGTCAAACTCAGAAATAATGCTGTGATTCTCCTCCAGACGACGCTGAATACGCTTAAGCTGCAGGCGAACAATCTGCCCCAGCATCTCGTCGCTGAGCGGGTAGTACGGCACCACCAGCAGACGGCCCAGCAGCGCCGGTGGGAACACCTCCAGCAGCGGCTGGCGCAGCGCGCCGCTTAAGGCCTCAGGCTCCGGCATGAGGTCCGGATCGGCGCACATGGCGCTAATCAGCTCGGTGCCAACGTTGGAGGTCAGAATAATAATGGTGTTGCGGAAATCAATATGGCGCCCCTCGCCGTCTTCCATCCAGCCTTTGTCGAAGACCTGGAAGAAGATCTCGTGGACGTCCGGGTGCGCTTTCTCAATTTCGTCCAGCAGCACGACGCTGTATGGACGGCGGCGGACGGCCTCGGTTAATACCCCGCCTTCACCATACCCTACGTACCCCGGAGGCGCACCTTTTAAGGTGGAGACGGTGTGCGCTTCCTGGAACTCGCTCATGTTGATGGTAATGACGTTCTGCTCGCCGCCGTACAGAGATTCGGCGAGCGCCAGCGCGGTTTCGGTTTTACCGACGCCCGACGGACCGCACAGCATAAAGACGCCCACCGGCTTGTTCGGGTCGTCCAGCTTCGCCCGGGAGGTTTTCACGCGGCGGGCAATCAGGTCCAGACCGTGACGCTGGCCGATAACGCGCTGGTTCAGCGTGTCGGCAAGGTTGAGTACCGCGTCGATCTCGTTTTTCACCATCCGGCCCAGCGGGATCCCGGTCCAGTCAGAGACGACCGCGGCGACCACGTTTTCATCCACCGCGGCAAACAGCAGCGGCTCGTCTCCCTGTAAGGCGTTCAGCGCCTGCTGCTGTTCCGCCAGCTGGCCGCGCAGCTCGGCGGTATCTTCTTCGCCCGCCGCGAACAGCGCGGCGCGCAGGCGGATAATCTCCTGCACCAGGCTGCGCTCTTCTTCCCAGCGCCGGGCCAGGGCTTCGCGTTTTGTCTCATACGCGTCGCGTTCGTCGCGTAATGCCGTGACGCGCTCGGCATCACCGGCCCCCACGCGCGCTTCGCGTTCTGCGATCTCAATTTCCACGTCAAGCGCAGCAAGGTGGCGGAGACAGTCTTCCAGCTGCGCAGGCGGCGCGCTCTGGCTCACCGCGACGCGGGCGCAGGCGGTGTCGAGCAGCGCAACGGCTTTGTCCGGCAGCTGACGCGCCGGGATGTAGCGGTGGGACAGCTTCACCGCCGCGCTGACCGCTTCGTCGAGCAGCAACACCTGGTGGTGCGTCTCCAGCGGCGACACGGTGCTGCGCAGCATCAGAATGGCTTTCGCTTCGTCCGGCTCGTGAACCTGCACCGTCTGGAAACGACGGGTCAGCGCCGGATCTTTCTCAATGTACTTTTTGTATTCTGCCCAGGTGGTGGCGCCGATGGTGCGCAGCTGGCCGCGCGCCAGGGCTGGCTTCAGCAGGTTCGCCGCATCGCCGGTCCCCTGCTGGCCGCCTGCGCCAATCAGGGTGTGGATCTCATCGATAAACAAAATGATCGGCGTGGCGCTGGACTGGACTTCGTTAATGAGCGCCTGCAGACGGGCTTCAAACTCGCCTTTCATGCCTGCACCGGCCTGCAGCATACCGATATCCAGCAGCCACAGCTGAATGTTCTGCAGCGGCTCCGGCACGTCGCCGTCGGCGATACGCAGCGCCAGCCCTTCCACCACCGCCGTTTTCCCGACTCCGGCCTCCCCGGTCAGCAGCGGGTTGTTCTGACGACGGCGCATCAGGATATCGACCATCTGGCGGATCTCCTCGTCGCGCCCGACGACCGGGTCAATCTTCCCTTCGCGGGCGCGGGCGGTCAGGTCCTGACCGTACTGGGCCAGCGTCCCCTGTGCAGCCGGAACCGCCCCCGCCGGTGCGTCGACGGCGGCAGCGGCCTGCTGCGTCTCTTTGCTGTTGGCGCAGATGGTATCGAACTGCTCAATCAATACCTCGACGTTAAGGCGGGTGAACTGCGCCGAAACGCTTTTCAGCACGTTGGCCAGGTTCCAGGTTTTGAGTATGCCGATCAGCAAATGGCCGCCGCGAATGCGGCTGACGCCAAACTTCAGCGAGCCGAAGACCCAGGCGCGCTCCACGGCGCTGTCGATATGCTCGGAGAGATCGGAAACGGAACTCGCCCCGCGCGGAAGCACATCCAGCGCGGCAACGATATCGCGCGTCAGCTGCTGCTCGTCGAGGGCAAAGTGGCGGATGACCTGCTGCAGATCGCCATCCTGCTGCTGCATCAGCTGATGCAGCCAGTGCACCAGCTCAACATAGGGGTTGCCGCGCAGCTTGCAGAACGCAGTGGCGCTTTCCAGAGAGGTAAATAACAGCGTATCCAGTTTGCCGAAAAGCACGGCACGGCTAATTTCTGACATGTTAGTTTCCATTAACAATGATTCGGTATACGGAAGGATTACCGCTCTGCGCGATACACCAGATCGCCGCGCGGGACAGGCTGCGGCTGAAGGCCCAGCCAGGTGTTATAGCCTAATCGCCCATGACTGCCGAGCGTGGCGCCCTGCACCGCGTCTGCGCGCAGGATCACCCGCGTTTCCCATTCAAACTCCACGCCGGCGTACTGACGCACCCAGTCGCGCAGCTCGGTGACCCACGCTTCACCCGGCAGAAAGCGGTTGTACTCCTCCGCGCTCAGCGGGCCAATCTCGATGCGAAACTTATGCTGCACGTCGCGGACGGCGACGCCAAGAAAGGCGGACTCACCCATGCGCGGCATGCGGCGTCCTTCCCCAAGCTGCGCCTGCTCGCGCGTGGAGAGCGGCATCCACTGCGGCACGTTGCTGACCAGTTTGACCGGCGCCTTAAAATAGCTGCGCAGGATCTTCTCCAGCCCCTCCGGATCCCGCCCGTGACGGGTCAGGTGCCCGGCGTGGGTAAAGCGCGCGTGTGAGCTCAGGCTGCCGTTTTCCATTTGACCCGGCTGGCCCATACCAATCAGCGACGCCAGATAGCCCTCAAAGCGCTTGTTATCGGCGCGATCCAGCGAGACGGTGGGCTGCGCATCCGCCCAGGCGCGGTAAAACAGCAGCGCCAGACGATGGTGGAACAGATCGGCAAACGCGCTCAGGCTGGTGTCCTGATGATGATAAATACGCTCGCGGGCGTACTCGGTCATGTGGACCGGCAGCGGGCCGTTCGGGCCAAACAGGCCGAAGCTAAGGATAGAGACCTCATGCAGCCCGCTCTCTTCCCGCTGACGCACCCTGGCCAGCGTCGACGGGGCAAAACTCATCGACGGCTGCTGGCCGATGCGCAGCGGTTCAAATTTTGGCAGCGGCGCGCGGCCCAGCGGATAGCGCTCGCCGCCCTGGGCATCAATGCGCCTTAACAGCTGAAAAAGATCGTAGCGCCAGGGCGTCTCGCGGACGCCGTGCCAGAACGCGTCCGGCAGCTTCGTCAGGCGATGCACGCGCAGCGGTGCAGTGGCGGCGTCACTCATATCAGCGCCCTTTTACCCATGCGCGGCGCCCAGTAGCCAATCTCGCCGCGCTGCTGACTCTTCAGGGTAAACTCGGTGAAGCTGTTGATAGAGACCAGACGGGCAAACAGGCGCTCCATCACGCTGCCGAATAGCCACGGACTGGCCCCCGAAAAGGCTCGCTCATCCACCGTCAGGGTAATGCCGATCCCGCGGGCGAACACCACCGGGCCGGGTTCAGGCACGCGGCGGTGAATCGGCTCCAGCACGCAGTGGCGAACGCCCTCCACCTGACGCGCCACGGGCGTTTCGGCCAGGTTGGCGTACAGCCCTAACAGCTGGCGCAGCGCGGCAGCTCCCTCCTCATTGTCACTGTCCATCAGGCTGAGGTAGTTCATCTGCAGCTGGCTGATAAGCCGCCAGGTGCTGAACCCTTCCGCCAGCGCCGGACGCGGCGGCGTCGGCCCTTTACGCAGGGTGAGGGATTTCACCGGCATGGAGTCAGCCATAATGAACTCCCCGAGCTCCTGCTGCAGCATCAGCGGCAGGTCACGGCTGGTGCAGAGCACCTCGGCAGAGATATAGCGCAGGTTTTCCTGCCACGGCGCGTGCTGTTCATCCACCAGCGAGACGAAGACCTCCGAGCCGATATAGCCGGTACGGGTGCCGTAGCGCAGGGCGTGCTCGGACAGCACGCGCTGCTCGCGTCGCAGGGAAAAATAGGCCCCGTAGTTGCCCGCATCGCCGCTCCAGGTGCTCCAGAACGGACGAAACGTCTGGTCATCACGCTGGCCGTCCGCGCTGCCATAGATTTTTTTTACCGCGTAGATTTCATAATCCAGCGGACGGATGTTATCGACCACCAGATGGTATTCATGCTGACCGTCATTAAGCTTCTGCCGCGCCGCAACTTTCGGGAACAGGTTGATGACCGGGGTGCAGTGCAGCGCCAGGTGGCTGGCATCGACCACGCGCTCCAGCTGTTCATCCGACTTATCCAGCAGGATGAAGATGTCGAAGGCTTTTTCACCTTCACAGCGCTGGATGAGCGTGCTCAGACCGCTGAGGCTAATGAAGCGGAAACGGGCCGGAAACGCGAAATACTCCTGCAGCAGGCGATAGCCGTCAAAGTTACGCAGATCGTCCGGAAGCAGCGCCTGGTCAGGCTCAAATCCCTCCTGGCGCAGCGCGTCCGTCGCCAGCAGCTGCCGCTGCGGCTGCGGGCTGACCGTCTGACAGACGATCCCGGCGTGGTGCTCCATCACCAGCTCCAGCAGCTTCAGCGCCTCGATATCCGGACCGGCGAGGAAAAATTCCAGACGGTCGAAGTCCAGGTGCCCGAGATGTTGCGGGCCGTCGCAGGCGATGCGGATCCGCAGGGCGCTGCCGATCCCCCGCTGGCTCAGACCCAGCTGTGCGAGGGGCAAATCGGCGGGAACTCCGCCCAGCTCGACCTTGTCGATTTTCAGCGGCAGCAGGTTGACCTCGTGCGCCGTGGTATAGCTGCAGGTCACGCCGGTTTTTTTCAGCGTCAGGCTGTCCATCATGGTGCCGCGCGGCACGACGAAGCCCTTGCTCAGGTCGCCCCGGCTGCTGTCGGGCTGAATCTCCGCAATCGCCATCGACGGCGTGGGCGCAAGATAGTTCGGCGCAATCATCTCCAGCAGACGCTGGGAGAAGCGCGGAAACTCCGCGTCCATTTTCATCTGCACGCGGGAGGTCAGGAAGGCGAACCCTTCCATCAGACGTTCGGTATACGGGTCCGCCACGTCGATGCCGCGCATGCCCAGCCGTCCGGCGACTTTCGGGTAGCGTTCGGCAAACTCGGCCCCCATTTCGCGCAGGTAGGCCAGCTCACGGTTGTAGTATTCGAGCAGTTTACTTTCCATGATTACCCCGCATCTTTCAGTTCAAAATGGCCGTTTTCCAGATCGACATCGGTGCGAAACAGAAACTCCAGCGAGTACGGCACGCACCATAAACGCCCTTTGATCTCGATGGAGAGCACGTTGTGCAGATCCAGCGAGGAGGTATCCGACACGCAGCGGACCTGCAGCCCCTGCGGCAAAATGCGTGGTTCAAAATTGATGATGGCCTCGGTGAGCTTGCGCTGAATGTCGTGCCATTCGATGTCCGACATTCTTTTCCCGGCCAGGGGCGCGACGCCGAAGTTAACCACCGAGCGGCTCACGTGCGGTAGCGCGCTTAAATCGCCGGAGGCATCGTGGTTGATGGTATTAAACAGCCACTGCAAATCGCGCAGCACATTGCGGCGCAGGGCGGCGTGGGTGATCAGATTGCTGTTGGCCGACTCACGCTTTTTTTCCGGGTCGTTATCAGTGAGGCGATCGAGCAGCGAGGGCTGCATTTTGTCGCGCGCCCCCACCTTCTCCTGCCTGCTGCGGGCTTGCCAGCCGCTGCGCAGCAGATCGCCTTCGCCAGCGGGATTACTCATCGGCTCCATCCGTCGCAAACGTCACGAGGCCTAAGGACAGCAGCGGGCTTTCGCTTTGCTCGCTCAGCCAGGCCTTCTGGCCCTGGCCTTCATAGAGCGTGCCGTCAGTATCGAGCGGGTGCCAGTCGGTGGTCCGCCCGAGTTTAACCGCGTCAGAAGCATCGGCGGCAAACGGGTAACGCGCCGGGATCTGGCACACCTGCTCCGTCCCGTCCGTCAGGCGCACCAGCGCGTGACGCCAGACCAGGTCGGTCACGCTGGCAGGCGCCTGGAAACGGATTTCCGCGATAGCGTTAAACGGCAGCCAGAAATAGCGCCCGTTGACGATGGTTTCGCACACCGGGCCGAGACGGGCATCGCCGTCCATCAGCCAGTCAAAGGCCTGCGTCTCCTCGTTTTCGAGGGTAATCTGGCCGGGGGTGGCCTGCGCCTGCTCAAGGGCTTCCAGACGCAGCGCCTGCGCGCGCTCGCCCTCCTCGCTCAGCGCCGCCGCAAGGGTGGTTAGCCACGGCCACTGGGTTTCAGGCATCGCCGGACGCGCCTGTCCCGCCATCACCTGCGCGCGCTGCAGCTCGCCCTGAATGGACTGCTCCAGCAGCGTGACGGTGGGCTTCGCCTGCGGCTTCAGCGCCAGCCAGCTTTTCAGCTGGGTCAGGGCACGCGTCCAGTTGCCGCTAAGGGTTAAAAACTGCACGAACGCGGCGCGGAGGTCGGCATCCGCCGGACGGGCTTTGATTTCTGCTTCCAGACGCGCGAGCGCGTCGTTGAGCGACTCACCCGCCAGGTGTTGATAGAGCGTATTCATCGCCATTCCTTAATTTGCCGCGCGCCATGCGCCGACTGCCGGATCGCGCAGCTGAGGACGCAGGGTGTCAATCAGCACGATATTCAGCGGGGTGCCGGGTGCCACCCAGGCGCTCCAGGTTTTTTTCACCGCCGCGATACGCGCCTGCAGTTTTGCATCGTCGCTGGCGGTTTCACGGGAGATCTCCACCGCGACGGTGCCGTTGCTCTTCCAGCTGTTCAGGGCGCTGTCGTAAGGCAGGATCATCCAGCTCTGGTCGCTGTTTGGGGTGCTGAATACCATGCGCTCTTTGTTGACGGAGGTGATCAGCGCGTTTTCCGGGTCGGCGCTCTGATTCAGCCCGGTGACCGGGAAGCCATGAATGTACGTTACCGCCATCTCTTTCTGCCCGCCGTTGCGGGACTGCGACACAACGGTGTGTCCGCTCAGCCAGCTGCCGTTGCCGCAGCGGGTGGTGTCAGAATCCGGAATGAAGAGCGCCGGTGCAGAGGCGCCCCCTTCCCAGAAGGTGCGCAGGTGGCAGCCGTCCTGCAGGGTAAACTCCTGCCACGGCGTACGGTCGGCGGCAACGGTGCGGGAAGCCACGTTCTGATCGGGCGGCAGTAACGCGCCGCTGGCTGGGGTGGCGGTGACGGTCGCAGCAGGCGCGGCCTGCTCCTGTTTCACCACCAGCGCCCAGTCCTGCGCTTTGCCTGCCGTGCCCTGTGCCAGCGTGGTACCCGCCGGATCGTTGAGCGTCCAGCTGAGTTTATTGACTTTACTGCACTGGTGTTCCAGCAGCGCGCCAAGACGCGGCACAAAGTTCTCCAGCACGGAGACGTCTTTCTTGCCGTTCGCCACAATGCGCAGCGCCACCTCAGGCTTACACCAGCTCTGCGGCGTGTTGTCTTTGATGTTGTCGATCCAGATATCCAGCTTCTGCGCAGGAGACTGCACGATGCGGAAATTTTCAGCCTGCGCGGTAGAGGTCGCCGCCAGAAGTGCCAAACCCGATAGCCAAAGTTTCATATCGTTCCTTGTGTGTCTAATCAGTTCCGCAGGGAAGAAATTGTGCTGCGTCAGAGAGGGTGTGCAGCAAAGTGGTGTCCTGAGGGTTGCCCATCCATACCGCCAGGGCAGTATAGTTATCCTGGGCATTCCCCTCCTGTTCGCCATTCTTTTGAATGATTTGGTTCATTAAGGTCAGCCACTCCTGCGGCGTATTAACCATATGCAGCGACTGCTTCATTTGCTCTTCGCTGACGCCGTGCCAGAACCCGTCGGTGCAGAGTAAAAAGGCATCGCCGTCTTCAACCTGCACCACGTCGCTGTAGCTCGCTTCCGGCCCGCCGTTTTCAATTCCCAGCGCCAGATAGAGCAGATTGCTGTTCAGGTTGTCGGTCTGGTGCCCGGCATCTTTCATCTGCTGCACCAGGCTGTGGTCGGTGGTCACATGCCACAGCCATCCCCGGCGGAACAGGTACAGGCGGCTGTCTCCGGCATGGGCCCAGTAGGCCAGCCCGTAATCACGGTCAATGAACAGGCTAACCAGCGTCGTGCCCATCCGGCGATAGTCCTGAACGGCCTGCTGTTCGCTGAGAATAGTGCGATTCGCCGTCTGCACGTAGTCGCGAATATGCTGCGCATTAAGATGTTTGTCGCCATCAAAGCGGGAGATAATGCTGTTGCGGGCCAGCGCGGCGGCCACTTCGCCGCCCGGCAGCCCCGCGATGCCGTCGCAGACGACAAAGCAGGCTGAACGTTCCCCAATGGTTTCTCCCGTCTGATCCTGGTTGCTGGCGCGCGTCCCCTGGCGGGAGAGAGAAGCCGTTGCGATATTCATTTGTCTTCCGATCCGCTCTGTGAGTCTTTGTACTGATTCACCTCCATGTCATACGCATGAAGGAAGGCCTCGCCGAACAGGGTGTGGAAGTCGTCCTCAATCTCGCCCGCCGTCTCGCCATAGCTGCGAACAAAGTAGTCCCACAGGGCGGCTTTGCGGCTGCCCGGCAGCGCCAGACGCGAGGTCATGCCGTTCTGCTTCGCCTGCTCTTCCAGCTGTTCCGGGTTAAAGGACTGCAGCATCGCGGCAATAATGGCGCGGATGCCGGAGATCATGCCCAGCTGGTGCGCCTGCAGGTCGATCAGCGCGTCGCGCACGGATTTGGTCGGCGGCATAAAGCCCGGCATCGGGGTGCCGAACATCTGGATTAACACGGTTTTGCCGGTCGGCAACAGCTTGAACGGGTTGTTGGCATCGTCCAGCACCATGGTCATGTCGGCTTTTACGCCGCGCTTGAGAATGGAGCGCGAGGAGAGCAGCGCCACGGTCCCCTGGGAGAACATGCCGAGGATCTGCCCCAGCTGACGCATATTTTCACGGTCAAACTGCGGGACGGGCTGCATTTCGCTGAGCCCCATCCCCTCCAGCAGCGCCTCCAGCAGCTCGCCCTGCAGCACTTCGCCCTTCTCACCGCTGTTTGCCGTGGCGGTTGGGGCGGCGGCGTTATTGACCGGATCGATGCGCAGGCGGCCCTTCGGTGCCTGAGCGCTGCTGCGCGCAACGGCCTGTGGCGTCGGCATGGTGAAGCCAGCGTAATCCGGTCGCGCGGGTTCCTCTTCAGCACGCGGTTCTTCCTGCGGCTCAGGGGCGAACAGCGGAGAATCGGCCAGCGCGTCCTCTTCCTGCTCAGGTTCCGGCACGGGGGCTGGCTTCTCGTTAATCACGTCATCCGGATGGGTTAACGGCGCGCCGCCCATCAGCCCGAGCGGGTCGTCATTACGTGCGGCTGGCGCGCTGGACTTACCGCCAAACAGGGCTAGCGGATCGAGCTCATCCGTCGCCTCTTCGTTCGGGGCTGGCTGGGTCTCAACCGGTGGCACCAGCGTGGAAGGCGTAGCGTCGTCAAAAATGCTCTCTTTTTTAAACAGCGCTTCGTCGCTGAACAGCGAGTCCGAATCGACATGCTTACGTTCGAGCGTGGGATCGCTGTCGTTGAACATCGCCAGCGGATCTTCGGCGTTACGCTCCGGGGCTGCAGGCTGGGAGAACGGATCGTGCGATGCCGCAGGCTGCGGTTTTGTACGGTTGCTGGAGATGCTGTCGGAGATGGAAAACTCCTGCATCAGGCTATCCCAGATCTCCGTTGGCACGGCGGTCGGCTCGGCTTTTCCACGGGGTGCGGCACTCGCCGGTTTCGGCTGCTGCGCAGGCGCAGGAGCCACGGCCGGACGCGCCTGCTGGTGCAGGCTGGCCGCCATGCGGCTCACGGGCTGCGTATCGTGGATCAGCTCGGTCACTTCGATACGGTAGTCATCAATACCGAGAATGTCGCCATCCTGCAGCTCAACCTGACGTCCCCGCTCCAGCGGAATGTCATTTAAAACCACGCGGGTGACGCTGCCGCGGTTGGTGACGCGGCATTCGCCCTGAGCGTCAACGTGAACAATGGCCTGCAGACGAGAGATGGTGCGGTCATTGTCCGGCAATACCAGATTGTTATCCGTACCGCGCCCAATGGTGCCGCCCGGGGCGTAAAAATCACAGCTGCTTTGCGGCGGCTGATGACCGGGTTTCGTAGAAATAATCGTGAATCGCATGGCGTATTCCTGCTGGTATGATTAGCGCTCAAACGCTGCCGCTCTCGGGGATGAAAACGGCGGCGTTTGGGTGATAACACATTCTATTCGGTCTGAGAGATCGTAAATTGGCCCGAAGCATTTTCTTCCAGAGTGAATCGCGCGGCATAACGAACAGAATCGTTTTTAGCCGACACTGTCTGTGCCACATCATATTCTCCAGTTTGCCACGCGATACCACGCCACTGGTTGCACTGCTGAGTATTTAACGTCACTACAGGGCTATATGTTGACGGCGGCGATATCGTTTTCCATTCATTTCCCGCTCGTTTCATAATGGTGGGTGAATGGCTGGTGACCGGCGCTTCTAACCCGGAATTAGCAGGGATAGCAAAGCAGGGTTCATTATTTTTCAGCGTTACCGAAAGCGACTGATATTGTTCTGGATGAGACAAACAGGCGCTGACCATTAACGTGACTGCAAACACACCGAATAACTTTTGCATAATCATGCCCGCCAATCCTGAGGGCTCTTGAGGTTGATAATGACCGGGGAAAACTCCCCGGCCACATGCGCAATTACGCTTCTTTGTTCTCTTTGATGTTCCAGCCAGCGCTGCTTTCAGCACCTTTACCACCCGACGTGGTCTGCTCCCAGTACTGCTGTTTCACTTTCGCAGCCTGGAAGGCATAGGTCACACCAACGGTATCGCCATTGTCAGCACCGGTGTACTGCACAGAGGTCACCAGCACATCTTCCAGCGTGATGCGGGAGTATTCCACCTGCTGGCCGCCCGCTTTACAAACGGACAGCTCAACTTTGGTCAGGTGTTTACCGCTGGCGCAGTGTTTCAGGATAGCGGTGGTGGATTTGTCGATCAGCGCGTTAACGTGCAGGTCGTTAAAGTTAACTTTACCGGCACCGCCGCCACCGCCAACGCTCATATTACCTGGCTGGGAAGCGCCCCAGGAGAAGGAGGTAATATCAGTCCAGCCGGTGTGGTTAGAATCTTTAGATTCGCCCGTAACACCCTCGACCTTCAGAAACATATCAATAGCCATAATATCTACTCTTCGTGGATGAACAATATTGCTTTCGAAAAAGCACTTATATGGCAAACAGGAAAGCATGGGGCTGAATAAAACCGTCCATATTTTACCTCTGCCTCACATCAAATGACCCGTGTCATTTGACAGTCTTACATTCCCCCGGAATAAATGGAAAGAATGTGAAGTCTTTTACTATTGTGGATTATCCTGAATCCAGGTGCGGTCAGGATTTCCGATGATTAATTGAGGAACAAGTTTATTAAGTTCGTCACTATGATAAAGACGCAGACAATTTAACGTGACACCTTTTACGTCGGGCTTTCGCTCAGCATGAAACCCGTTAATGTGATCTTTATATTTTCCAATGAGCGCATCCATTTTCTCAGTGCCATTTTCAGCATCAAAAGGTATCCACTCAATGAATGCACTCGCAGTGCGAGCGGCGTCAGTAGAAAACTGGCTGTCTTTATCTGCCACCTGCGCAAGGCAGCGCGCAAGGACAAAATCTTTAACTACCTGCCGGTATGTTTGCTGCTGATAAAAATCAACGTATGGGTTATCGCCGCGAGCAGAAAAACATAAGCAAGCGAGCAAAAGAAATGCTGTCTTTAGCTGCCTGGATGAAACTATTTTAATTCCCAAAACCAGATTTCCTGACAGTACGGAAAGCAATCGGAGTTACATATAAACGAATTATTACTCAGAGGCTCGATAAGGTCGATATGACCACCGCCATACCCATCAATTTTATTGAAGAAAACAACGCCTTTTCGGCCCAACATCGATCGCGCACCCGCCTCGCGATCGGTAAAGATTTCTGCCTTGCCAAACACATGGGATTTATAAAGTTGATCCGCAAGTAATTTTGCGCCGGGTTCGATTGTTTTTCCTTTATAGGGGCCCGACTTTATGGGTAAACGCCCTGTGAATTCAACATTACATTTTAACAATGCCAGACTCATTCTTACCGCACAGGTATTTTCGTATGCCGGTTGCTGCTTGATAATCGTTGAATAATCATAGCCAATTTCTGAGAAGACCTGTTCACCCGAGGCAAAACCCGCGCGGGTATGATTTGAAGAGTAATGCTGACGTTTTAGTTGTTCGTATAATGGTCTCATTTGTCACTCTCCTTTTTGCACGGGCGTAATTCTTTCATTCCGTCAATGATGATTTTTGAAGCGCGTTCCTCGCCTTGCTGTTTCGATAAGTTCGCAAAACGAGAATAGAGAAACTCATGTAGCGTATTTGGCAAAAAAGGCCTGCCCTTGCACCATGCCGTGCCCTCAGACGCGTCGACTACGCCGAGAAGATACATATTTGCCTTGATGCGTTCACGTTCATTCGTTTTCGACAGCCAGGCTTTAGCGAAACGATCTGCACTCAAATTTAAATCGTATCCCGTTAACAACGTCGGATCGCGTTGGAAGTTTGATGTGTCATCCTGAGGCAATGCTTCCGCTTGAGGGTATTTATAATTTCCGGCGTCCGCGCTTGCCAGAGTAGAAACTGCCAGCAAACTGGTTGCGATCAAAAGTATATATTTCACCGTATATCCTTATTCACTGACAGAAATAAGTTAAGCTTTTACGCACAAATGGCCGGCCCCTGCGGGCCGGCAATTATAATCACGCGTCTTTCGTCTTCAGCGACGGCAGTTTAGAAACCAGGCGCAGGGAAACGGTCAGACCTTCCAGCTGGTAGTGCGGACGCAGGAAGAACTTCGCGGCGTAGTAGCCTGGGTTGTCCTCAATCTCCTGCACCTGCACTTCCGCAGCCGCCAGCGGTTTGCGGGACTTGGTCTCCTGGGAGGAGTTCGCCGGGTCACCGTCGACGTAGTTCATGACCCAGTCGTTCAGCCAGCGCTCCATCTCTTCGCGCTCGCGGAAGGAGCCGATTTTGTCGCGCACGATGCACTTCAGGTAGTGGGCAAAACGGCAGCAGGCGAACAGGTACGGCAGGCGAGAGGCCAGACGCGCGTTGGCGGTGGCATCCGGGTCGTGGTACTCGGCCGGTTTTTGCAGGGACTGCGCACCGATGAAGGCAGCAAAGTCGGAGTTTTTGCGGTGAACCAGCGGCATAAAGCCGTTTTTCGCCAGCTCGGCTTCACGACGATCGCTGATGGCGATCTCGGTCGGGCACTTCATGTCCACGCCGCCGTCATCGCTCGGGAAGGTGTGGCACGGCAGGTTTTCCACCGCCCCGCCGGACTCCACGCCGCGAATCGAGGTGCACCAGCCGTACTCTTTGAAGGAGCGGTTGATGTTGGCGGCCATCGCGTACGCGGCGTTCGCCCAGGAATAGCTGTTGTGGTTCGCGCCGTCGGTCTGCTCTTCAAAGTCAAAGCTGTCGACCGGGTTGGTGCGAATGCCGTACGGCAGGCGCGACAGGAAGCGCGGCATCACCAGGCCCAGATAGCGGGCATCTTCGGATTCACGCAGTGAACGCCAGGCGGCGTATTCGGTATTCTGGAAGATCTTGGTCAGGTCGCGCGGGTTGGCCAGCTCCTGCCAGGACTCCATCTGCATCACGCCCGGTGCGGTACCGGTAATAAACGGACAGTGTGCCGCAGAACCGATGCGCGCCATTTCGCCCAGCAGCTCAACGTCCTGCGGGCTGTGGTCGAAGTAGTAGTCGCCGACGATGCAGCCAAACGGCTCGCCGCCGAACTGACCGTACTCCTGCTCGTAAATTTTCTTGAAGATCGGGCTCTGGTCCCAGCCCACGCCCTTGTAGCGCTTCAGGGTGCGGCCCAGCTCCTGCTTGGAGATGCTCATAAAGCGGATCTTCAGCATCTCGTCCGTTTCAGTGTTGTTTACCAGGTAGCTCAGGCCGCGCCAGGCGCTCTCCAGCTTCTGAAACTCTTCATGGTGAATGATCTGGTTCACCTGCTGCGACAGCTGTTCGTCGATACCGGCAATCAGGTTCTGAATGGTGCGGTAGGTATCGTTCGAGAAGGTGACGGTATTTTCCAGCGCCTGCTGCGCCAGGGTTTTGACCGCGCTTTCGACGGCGGAACGCGCCTGGTCGGTTTTCGGGCGGAACTCTTTGTTCAGCAGCGCGCTGAATTCATCCTGGCTGAACGCCTGACCCGCCTGCTGCTCGTGTTGTTGAGTCTGGTTGCTCATCGATTATTCCTCGCTACCTTTCGCGCTTTCGTCATTTTTCGGCAACTGGCTCAGGGATTTGAGCAGCGTCGGATCCTGCAGAATTTTTGCGATCAGCTCTTCCGCACCGTTTTTACCGTCCATATAGGTGAGCAGGTTGGAGAGCTGGGTACGCGCTTCCAGCAGCTTGTTCAGCGGCTCAACCTTGCGGGCCACCGCGTCCGGCAGGAAGTCGTCCATGCTGTCGAAGGTCAGATCCACGTTGAGCTTACCTTCGCCGGTCAGGGTGTTGTCCACCTGGAACGCCACGCGCGGCTTCAGCGCCTTCATGCGTTCGTCAAAGTTGTCGATGTCGATTTCGAGGAATTTACGCTCGTCGACGGCCGGCAGGTTTTCCACCGGTTTGCCGACCAGATCGGCCATAACGCCCATCACAAACGGCAGCTGAATTTTACGTTCTGCACCGTAGATCTCTACGTCATACTCGATCTGCACGCGGGGGGCACGGTTACGTGCGATGAATTTCTGCCCACTGTTACTCATTGCCATGATGTTCTCCATCAAAGATGCGCGGTGAAGGTGAAACGCCAGGCTCCATGCCTGACGTCATAATGCCTGGACGCGCTATTCGCGGCGCCCAAAGATGTTTTCCAGTTGGTTAACGCCGTCTGGCGCCAGGTCGCGAATAATGTCCATAAAGTTAAGTTCTGACAGCCGCTGCACCCGTTCAATCATCAGCGGTGCGGGGTGGCTCGGTTCGTACTGCGCAAAATACTGCTTCGCTTTTTCCAGCATCAGCTGGGCGTCGGCGCGGCTGGTGACCTGCACGCTGCGCCAGTCGGTCACCGGCTGAACGGGCTGCGTAGCCGTCGGCTGCTGCTCAGCCTGGGGTTCAGCCTGCGCATCACGGTTCGGCAGCAGCTTGCTGATGTCGGTCACCTGACAGGCGCTGGCCACCAGCCCCACGGTTTTCAGCAGTTGCTCCATCTCCGGCACGCCGCTTTCACCGAGATGCCCGATGAGCAGCTCGCGAATGGCCAGCAGACGTTCGTTAATGACGATGACCGCGGCGGTCCCCGGCTGGTCGCCGCGAGCCAGCTCGTCAATCAGCCGCGGGCGCCCGCCGGGATAGTCCGGGCATTCGGTTTTACTGCCGTCCAGCAGCGCCTGGGCATCCCGCAGCGAAATTTCATCGCCGTTTGAACGCAGCAGCGAGGCGTTACGTACCGCGACCGTCAGGTCGGATTTATCACTCAGCCCGGCGAGAGCGTTGATGCGGTAGAACGGGTCGGTTTCGCCATACTCTTCGAGCAGCGGATAGAGCGGCTCCCAGTAGCGGGCGATCGCCTCCTGCACCAGCAGTAATCCGTCCGCGTAGCCTGCCAGCCCGCGACGGCGGGTCCAGGCATGGGTTAACGCCAGCAGGACGCGAAGATCTTTGGTGCGGGTCAGCAGGCTGGTGGCGTATTTTTCGACCGTGTTCCAGTCAGCAGGCTCCGCCGGGATGATGGTGTCGCCAAACTGCTGTTCCGCTTTCCCAAGGCTCGCCTGGTTCATCGCCTGGAAGTCAGCGTCGTACTCCAGGTTTTCGCCGCAGGGGTTGTCGGGGCTTATGGGCGCGAGAAATTCTTCGATATTCATGAGATCCCTGCTTATTCAAACATAGGCGGATAGAGACCGTGACGGCCCGGACGGGCGCCCCCTGCCGGATCGAACAGCAGGGTGAAAAGCTGCCCGGTAAAGTTGCCGCTGTGCACGTGGGTGTAGAGCGGGTATCCGTCGCAGCGGTTGGTCCACCAGTAGCTGGTCTGACGCAGCGGGTCAAAGCACTCTGCCGCCTGAGGCCAGCCCAGCGTGCTCTGGCCGTCCTCATCGTAGCCAATCACATCCAGGATGTCGGAGCGCTTTTGCGGCTCGACCGGCTGCGGCGCCGGAATGGACATCAGCATCTCGTCGAGCTGCGAGGCGGAAAAACTGTTGCGCACCGCGTGCAGCCCCAGACGACCAATCTGCTGATACCAGCTTTCGGCCTGGCTGAGCAGGCTGGTCGACCACTCTGACGGGGCGAAGCTCAGCTGAATGCAAACCGGGTATTGTCGGCCGACGCTGTCGCGCCCGGGCAGCAGACAGCCCATCTGGATCATCTGGCTGCCCAGCATGGGCGGTACCACAAAATTCCAGACGGGTGCTTTCTGAAACGGGCGCTCGCCGCTGCGCTGCTCTTCCTGCTGCCAGGCCAGCAGACCGACCTGGAACCAGTGCGACCACTGGCGCTGTAAGGTGTCAGGAAAGCGGCGCTGCAAAAAATCTCCGGCGCTGGGTAACTTGCCATACCAGCTGTAGCGGTTCATCGCAGGGGTATTCGTCATACGGCTGTCCTTGCGGTTATGGGCATGAGAAACGGGGAAGCTGGAACGGGTTGCGAATGCTGTTTGGCGCAAACTCCAGCGTGACCTGATGTCCGTCGACGTTGAAGGTGGCCTGACGGCTGAGGCTACCCGCCCCCGGGCTGGTGCTCGCTTTATCAAAGAAGCGGTTCAGCGCCCAGGAACCGTTGGTCACCAGCGTCGCCGTGCTGCCGTTCGCCAGACCCAGCTGCATGCGGACCTGGTTGGTGCCGCCCGGCCCCGGCCAGTTCATGATCTGCACCGCCTGCGGCCCGTGGCTGTAGCGCAGCAGCTGACCGTCCACGTCCAGGGTCAGGTTCAGAATGGTGTTATCCATTCGCACGGTGCGAACCGTCACCTTGAAGGACGGCGTGGTTGCGCCGTTAGCAAAGAAGGCGTCGCGAATCGACTGGGCCTGCTGGAACGGTCTCAGCAGCCCTTCGCTTCCCGGCAGCGTTTTCCCGTCGATGCCCGGCATAAAGCGCCAGTTGGCCTGGGTGGTGTCCACTTTGCTGGTCAGGTTATCGCGAAAGAAGGTATCCATCAGCCCGGTCCCCGGCGCAAACATGCGCGCGAGATCGTCAGGGGTGACCTCGGTGCTGGCGCTGCGCACCAGCGGGTAGCGACCGGCAATCGCCTGACGGCAGAACCCGCCCACCTCAACGTTAATGCGCTTACGCACGTTTTCCAGGTCACGGCGCTGGGTGTCGCTGCTGGCACCCACCGCCATGTTGCTGAACATGGTTTGCAGCCCGCCCGGCAGACGACCGGCGCTGGCCTGCAGGCGGCTGATCGCCTCCCCGCCCGGCGCCGGCATGCCGCTGTTGGCCGCGTCCTGCACGGCGGTCAGGTAGCGATACAGCTCATCCACCTGCTTGAGAAAATCGTCAAACACGATGGTCTTCCCGCCCTTCTCCAGCGGCTGGGCCAGCTCAATCATCGGCGCGTAATGGTCGGTCACCAGCTGCTCCGGCGCCTGGGTAACCGCGGCGGCCTGCGTTGGCGCGTTGTCATTATTGCTGAACAGCGCTTCCAGCGTGCGGGTGGCGCGGCTGCTTTGCGCCTGCGCTTTACCCGCATCTTCCGGCGCTGGCGTATCGCGGGAGAGCGTCAGGACCTGGCTCAGGTTCTGCACCAGGCGGCGCAGCGGCGAGTTGGCGCCGGAAAGCAGGCGCGCGGTATTGATGCGCTGGGAAAGGTCGGCGCTGTTATTCAGCTGAATGTCAGCGAGAAAGCGATCCCAGTTAGCGATAAAGTCGCGCATATAGAGCTGGCGCACGGCGTTATCGATCTGCTGTTTATCTTCCTGCGCCGTAGCGGCCCCCAGCACCCAGGCGTCGTCCTCGTGCAGGGCGGTGGTAACGCTGTCAATCTGGCCGTTAAAGCTTTTCCAGTAGCCGTCGGGCGTATACAGACCCGGAACGCCCTCGCTCACCGGCTTGCCGCTTTTGCGGGAAAATACCAGCTCGCTCTGCGGTCCGCCCAGGTCGGAAAGGGAGACCGGCTTCAGGTTGTCGTCATGTTCCAGCAGGCGCTTCAGGCGGCCGTAGACGCGGGTTGAAAGCGGCTGCTGGCCGATCATCGCTCTTTCGCGCGCCACCAGGGACTCGTCCTGCGCGTACGGCGAGGCCTGAATTTTCGGCTCCAGCAGCTGCGTCAGGTGCCATTCAAGCTGCTGCAGCTGCGCCTTCGTGACGTTCTGCGGCAGGTTACGCTGCAGGTTGAGCATTACCCACGAATGCAGAAATTTGCCGTCGTAGTGCTTCGGCTGATAGAGCATCTGATAGGCTTTCAGCGCCTCGTAGCTGTATTCCACATCGCTGCCGTTGTCGTTGCGAAGCCAGGTGGTGATGTGCATGGCGACGGCAGGCAGCAGCATCTGATCCAGCGCTTTCTGATACAGGGACTGAGAGGCGTCGCTGACGTCATCCCCGCGATAAAGCCCCATACGTCGGGAGACCGGAGGATCGTTCACATCAAACGCGTCGCTTTTCGGCAGATCCACCAGGCTATTCAGCAGCGGCAGCAGTTCGAACAGGTCACGCTGGGTCTGGTTCTGTAAGACCTTGCTCTGCTGGTCGAGCAGCGGAACTTTCGCATCCACTTCTTCCAGGTAGGCCTTGTTTTTGGCATAGCTGGTGAGCCACAGTCCACCCAGGATCACCAGCAGGGCCAGCAGCGCCGCATAGCCAGACCAGATCACGGCCCGGTTGCGCAGCTCCCACCAGCGGTTTTCTCCGGCGATCCCGGCTTCCTGGAAGATGACGTTTTGCAGCAGGTTCTTGATGAAGAAACTCTGGCCTTTTGCGCCCGGGATTGGCGATTCTTTGCTGACCGAATCCCAGTTATCGCTCTCTGCCCCTTCCGGCAGCGACAGCGCGCGGTTCAGTTCGCCCATCACGCGGTCGAACGGCATGCCTTCCTGCGTCCCGCTGGCGAAGTAGATCCCGCGCGGAGAGAACTCGGTTTCGAAGTTGGAGCGGGCGAAGACCGTGCTCAGGTAATCCGCCAGCAGCGGACGCAGCGCGGCGAACTCCTGCGGGAAGAGATACGCTTCGGCGCGGGTCTTCGCGTCATGCTCTTTGAGCATGGTTTCCGGCAGCCCGGCGTCGAGGCGCTGCTGCAGCAGAGAAAACTCCTGCTGGAAGTTGCCCATCAGGTCGTAATCGGCGTGTTTGGTTTGTTCCCACGGCAGCGTGAAGCCCCAAATCTGGTCGCGCTGCGCTTTATCGTAGTCGGCAAACCAGGCGCGGAAGCCTTTAAGCAGGTCGGCCTTGGTCACCATCACGTACACCGGGAAGCGAATTCCCAGCTGTTCATGCAGCTCGGACAGACGCTGGCGCAGGTTCACCGCCTGCTGGCGGGACGCCTCGGCTGACTGGGTGAGCAGGTCAGAAATGCTGATGGTGACGATCACACCGTTGATCGGCTGGCGGCGGCGATACTTGCGCAGTAACCCCATGAACTGCAGCCATTCCCCGGCGTCCTGCACCTGCTCGCTCTCCTGGGTGGTATAGCGGCCCGCCGTGTCCAGCAGCACCGCCTCGTTGGTGAACCACCAGTCGCAGTTACGCGTGCCGCCAATGCCGCGCAGGGCGGTCTTACCGAAACGGTCGGCCAGCGGGAACTGCAGCCCGGAGTTGACCAGCGCCGTGGTTTTACCGGAACCCGGCGCGCCGATAATGACGTACCACGGCAGCTGATAGAGGTATTGCGTGCTGAAGCGCTGCGTCCACTGAGCGCCCTGTCCCGCCTTGCTGAAGTGCGCTTTTTTCAGCATCTGCGCGGCTTCATCAAAACGGCTGGCGAGGATCTGCTCCTCGTTGTTCAGTCGCTTCTGCGGATCCGCCGCTTCCGGGCTGGTGGTGTTCTCATTGAGCTTGTCCATCAGCTTGCGGTTCAGCCAGGCGTTATAAAGACGCGGCAGAATGTGGCCCTGCGCCCACAGCAGATAGACCACGGCGATACTGATGATGCGGTTCTGTTCAGATTCAAGCGGCCGGGTGTCCACGATGGACAACAGCGGGCCAATCATCCAGATCACCGCCGCCAGCGCCGTGACGCCGAGGAAGCTCCACAGAATGCGGTTAGTCAGTATGGAAAGAAGAGTCGTCAGCATTCCTTAGTTTCCTTGCGGCAATCCGTTCAGCTCGGCCTGGGTATTTTCAGGCGACACCAGCAGAGTAATTTCCACACGGCGGTTACGGGCGCGGTTTTCAGGCGTCGTGTTCGGCGCTACCGGGTTAATCTCGCCCCGCCCTTCCGCTTTCACGCGGCCAGGCTGAGAGAGGCTTCCCTGCAGCATTTTCTGTACCGAGCGGGCGCGTTCCAGAGAGAGTTCATAGTTAGAGGCAAAGCGCGCGCTGCGGATCGGCACGTTGTCGCTGTAGCCCACCACCAGAATTTTGCCGCTCACGTTATTCATTGCCTGCGCGATGCGGTGGATGACCGGTTCATAGCGGTCGCGCACGACGGTCGAGGCAGAGGCAAACAGCCCGTCGCCTTTCAGGATAACCACGCTGCGATCCGCTTCGTCTTTCACCGCGACGAGGCCAGCCTCGATCTCCGGTTTCAGGAAGCCGCGCAGGTTCAGCACTGCCGGAAGCTGACGCGCCGGTTGCTGAATAGTGGTTTCCGGCAGCTGGGACTGGTAAATCTTCGCCAGCACCGGGTTGGTGCTGTCGCCAAGACGCCAGTTGAGCACGATATAAAACAGACAGGCGATAAACCCGGCCAGCGCCACGCAGGCCCAGAGAGGAACCATCGGCCGCCAGAGCTTGCGCAGCACCGGGCGATCTTCCGGATGGGGAGAAAGCGGCGCCGGATAGCTGCCGCGCACGCCGCGGATCATCTGCCACAGTCGCTGCTTGATGGTCTCAAGCTGGGTGCGGCCATTGTCCAGCACCCGATAGCGTCCTTCGAAGCCGAGCAGCAGGCAGTAGTTGATCATCTCCAGCAGCAGAATGTGCTCGCGCGGGTTTTGCGACAGGCGCGCCAGCAGCTGGAAGAACTTCTCGCCGCCCCAGGTTTCGTTATGGAACGTCACCAGCAGGCCGTTGCTTGACCAGACCCCGCTGCTGCCCCAGGGGGTGAGCGCGGCGGCTTCATCAAGCGCCGTACAGAGGCAGTAGCGTGCCCCGACGATCACTTCGTAGGGCAGTCCCGCCTGCTGACAGCGGACTTCGAAACGGCGAATTTCATCGATCAGGCGCTGGCGTAACGCCACCTGATCGTCGTGCGATACCGAATGACGGATCTGCGGAATCGCATTGAGCAGCGGATTGGCGGCCGCCACCAGCTGATTGTTGCTACTGGCCCCGGTGAACGCGGCATCGCTGCCGGTATCCTGTCGTTCCTGCATATTAAGCGCTCGCTTTATTATTCTGTCGGGCTACGGATGGCCCAAAACTCCATATCCAGCCCCGGGAACTCCCCCGCAAGGTGCAGGGCGAATGCGCCGGACTTATCCATCTCGTGCCACAGCTCGCTGCCCTTCTCGAGCTCAAAGTAGCTGTAGCCGGCATGCCACGGGATCTGCGGCGGTGCAACCGGCATGGCGCGCAGCATAATGCCCGGCAGCTGAAGCTGAACCAGATCGCGGATTTTCGACACCGGTGCGACCTTCATCTGCGCCGGGAAATGGGTTTGCAGGTGTTCGCCCGGCACGTTGGCTTTGACCGCCAGCACGAAGCCGAACTCACGCACCATGCTGGTTTCAGGCACCGTGGCGATGTTGAGGCCGTGAGAGCGCTCGTTAAGCGGCAGCTGGATAGCGTGGTCTTCCATCACCAGCGACAGCCCCTGACGCAGCATCAGCATCAGCTTGCTGAAGCAGTTCGCCAGATCGTCATGATCGTAAATCGGCAGCACGCTTTCGGCGGTCCGCTGCGACGTCCAGGTGGCGAGCTCGGTGGCAAACGGCAGCCAGCTGCGCCAGAGCGTTTCCGGGTGCAGCAGCGGGAGGGTTTTTAAATGAGACACCTCGCCCAGATGACGATTAACCAGCGACAGCAGCGTAAACTCGATCATTTCAGAGGTGTTAAAGCGGCCGGGCTGGCGCAAACGGCCGCCAATCTGCTGGCTGCGCTGCACCAGTAAGCCGTGCAGATCGTTGATCATGCTGTAGATCTGCGGGCTGTTATTGGCATTGAGCATCGGCGGGATGTAGCTGTTGTCGAGCCGCACGTGGTTGTCGTTACGCTTCTCGGTCACAAACGCCACGCCGATGGCGGTCCACTCCGCCGTGAGGTCTTTTTCGAGCATCAGGGTCAGACGCAGGCGGCCAAACTGGACGGTAGCATCCCCCACCGACATGGCGTTATCGTCCTCCACCTCCTGCTCGAACGCGATAAAGCGCGCCAGCGAGGATGGCTCTTCGCTGAAAATCACCTCTTCTCTCTCGCCACGACGAACCGGCAGTGCGAGCACCACCTTTTCGTTGGTGAGATTGTCAGGAATCTTCAGCGGTACTGGACCGTTACGCCCGTTGCGCACCTGGAAAAAGGTGCCGTCCGGCAGCAGCCCACTGCAGTAGCTCAGGGCAATGCATCCCTGACGAAGCATCGCTTCATCCAGTTCAACGTCGAGAAAGCCCCAGAGATACGATCGCTGCAGCGCGCCCCATTCACGAACATGGTTGAGCAGATAGCTTTCAGTCCGCTGAAAATGGTGTGGACGCAGGAACATGCCTTCGGTCCAGACGACCTTTTCTGCTTTCGTCATGATGATGTGTTTCCTGTTTAGAAGCGCGTTACTGGCTGATGACCCGAATGCCGTTCACGTCGAGTAAAACGTTGGCCTGAAGTTCATCGGCGGACCATTTCCAGAACTGGTAGATATGATTTTCGCCAGGCACGGGCAGAGGGAGTGAAACGCGCCATTTTTTGCCATCCAGCACCTGGTACTCCGCCATCACGCCGATGTAGCGAGCCTCCGGCGAGCTTTGCCCGCTGAGAGTTTTTGACAGCTGTCCCGGCATCAGGAAGAACACATCGCTGTTCAGCAGATTCGCGCCAAGCGTGGCTGACGCGTTGTTCTGCAGGGAGTAGAAGTCGCTGGACATGAAATCCGCATCGGATTTCAGCAACAGCACCCGAACCTTAAGCGGCGCAGATTCATTGATTTGTGGATGAGCCTGAAACTGCAGATTGTAGCGGGAGGGGTCGCTGTGTGAAGACGACGAACAACCACCGATCAGCGCGAAAATCATCGCGTAAAAGAATAACCACAGCCTATGAAAATTTTTATTATTCATAAAAATGCGCTCATGAAAGCCGTTTAGTTCAGGATCCAGGTACCGTTAGCGCTGTCTTTGCAGGCTTTGCTGTTACCGTCGACATCAACACAGGTCGCTTTTTTACGCGCCTTTGGACGAATAGCCTGTTTACGCACGGCGGCATCGTACTGGTCGGCCTTGATAACAGCGCGCATCGGAACGTAACCAATCAGCTGCTCGTTGCCTTCATCGGCAAGCGCCATCCAGTAGTGTTCAACCTGCCCCAGCACCACGTACGTTTTTCCGGTATCAAGAGTGCGGATAACTTTACCGCCGAAGTCAGGACGGCTCATCAGAGAGGCTGGATACATGGCACGATACGGCTCGTTAACCGGCGTGAACTCCGTCGGCGGCGTCACAGCGTGACGGTGGGTTAAGGTGACGCCGTTGACCTGGCTGGTCTCGATCGTATCGTCGTTAATCACAGGTTTCTGCGGTGCTTTACAGCCCGCCACCGCCATTACAAACAGAAGTGAAAACAGTACGCGCATTTTCATATGCTTTTCCGTAGCGATATTTCGATGATGGAGATAAGGGGATGAAGTTTGACTTAAGTGCTATTGTTAAAATAGCCAGGATATTTTCGGGGCGTTACTACTTTAAGGGCATAGCTACCGCACGAGCCTTTCAGAATAAGGCCCAGTGTCTTCCTGACATATTTTGACAAACGGTAAACAAGTTTACATGAGCTTCGTATCAATTCAATATTTACCGCCGCGTAACTGTTGGTAAATGAAGCAGTCGGAAAATTATAGGATTAATCCTATGATGAAAAACGATAAGGCCCATCCTTTCTTATTCCTCCACCACAAAACAACATAACATAATGTTTTATCTATTAAAAAACACAAAAGAGAACCACTTTCATTAACGCAATCACGCTATTATCGCCACTACCATAATTAGTAGAATTCGCGTTTTTTTGATGTCAAAGGAATATATCCCTGATGAATTATTTGTTGCACTAACAGGGTATCTTTAATATTGAAGACGCTTCATCGCCTGGGTGAGAATATTTCACTTATGCAGAAAAATGTTAATTTCATGCCGCAAAAAAAGCGTATATTTTAGGCCGTAATAATTCCACTGCCAGGTATACCTTATATCTATTATTCATTAAGCCTGAGTAAACCTTCCTGTCATTTCCTCAAATGAAAAATGCCTCCGGCAGCCCGCCAGCCGCGAATCGTGGCGATATCTCCAGCGCAACAGCTTCAGTCGATGTTTTACTGGCGCTACATACTTTCCTGCTCACTGCCATCTATCTCGCCTACCGGACGATAGATAAGATTTATTATTAAAATGATAAATATTCGTTATAATTTCTTTAAATATTTAAACACCAGACCAGATAAATTACTGTAATAAAAAGAGTTTGCGTTAAGGCATTTTCCCGTTCCGTATGTGCGTTGCCATCCGACCGTCATTGCTTTCACCTATTGCTCTCGTCAGTGATTTATTGGCTCAGGCGTTGTGTGATCGAACAAATCAGGAGTGGGTATGAACAAGAAAAGACGCTCGGTGCCAGGCATCAGACACTATGACGGCCCTGCCGGCGGCTGGGGCGCACTGAAAGCGACGGCGATTGCGGTACGCACCCAAATGGATACCTTTGACGCCCCGGCGACGCTGCTGCGCACCAACCAGCCTGACGGCTTTGACTGCCCGGGCTGCGCGTGGCCTGATAAAGAACACAAATCGACGTTCCAGTTCTGCGAGAACGGCGCCAAAGCGGTGACCTGGGAAGCGACCAGCAAACGCGTCACCCCCGCGTTTCTGGCCGCAAACACTGTCTCCTCGCTGCTGGCAAAATCGGACTTTGAGCTGGAAGGCTACGGTCGGCTGACGCATCCCCTGCGCTATGACCGCGACAGCGATACCTTCCGCCCCGTCGACTGGGACGCGGCGTTTCAACGCATCGGCGAAGTATTGCGCGGGCTCGAGCCGGACCAGGTCGAGTTCTATACCTCCGGACGCGCCTCTAACGAAGCGGCGTATCTGTTCCAGCTGTTTGCTCGCGAATACGGCACCAACAACTTCCCCGACTGCTCGAATATGTGTCACGAGGCCACCAGCGTCGGTTTGCCCCGTTCGATCGGGATTGGGAAAGGGACCGTCTCGCTGGATGACTTTGATAAGACTGAACTGGTGATCTCCATCGGCCATAACCCCGGCACTAACCATCCGCGCATGATGGGGACCCTCCACGAGCTGGCCCGCCGCAACGTGCCGATTATCGTCTTTAACCCGCTGCGCGAGCGCGCCCTGGAACGTTTTGCGGACCCGCAAAGCGTGATTGAAATGGCGACCTACGGCTCCACGGATATCGCTTCGACCTATTTCCAGGTGAAGGCCGGGGGCGATGCCGCCGCGCTGAAAGGGATTGCCAAACACCTGCTGGAAATGGAGTCCGAACGCGGGGACGTGCTCGATCGCGCGTTTATTGCCGAACACACCCAGGGCTTTGAGGACTTTGCCGCCGATATCGCGCAAACCCGCTGGGACGAGATCGAACGCGAGTCAGGTCTCAGTCAGGCGGCGCTCAAGCAGGTGGCAGAGGCGTATGCGAAATCGAATGCCACCATCATCACCTACGGGATGGGCATTACCCAGCACAACAAAGGCACGGCAAACGTCCGCCTGATTGCGGACCTGCTGCTGATGCGCGGGAATATCGGCAAGCCCGGCGCGGGAATATGCCCGCTGCGCGGCCACTCAAACGTGCAGGGGAACCGTACCGTCGGGATTAGCGAGAAACCCACGCCGGCCTTCCTGAACCGTCTGAAGGAGGTTTTCGGCTTTGAGCCACCGTCTCACCACGGCCATGACGCGGTGCAGGCCACCCAGGCGATGATCGACGGCCGCGCGAAGGCGCTCATCTGCCTCGGCGGTAATTTTGCGGTGGCGATGCCCGATCATGAACGCGGCTTTCCGGCGATGGGATCCCTGGATTTGAGCGTCCACGTCGGCACCAAGCTCAACCGTACCCATCTGCTGGTGGGCAAAGAGACCTTTATTTTCCCATGTCTTGGCCGTACCGAGCTGGATGTTCAGGCCACCGGCCGCCAGTCCATTACCGTTGAAGACTCGATGTCGATGGTGCATGCCTCATCCGGCAAGCTCAAACCCGCCTCCCCGTTGCTTCGGTCAGAACCCGCTATCGTCGCGGGCATGGCGAAAGCCACCCTGCCGGATACCCGCGTGGACTGGATGACGCTGGTTGAGGATTACGATCGTATCCGCGATCTTATCGAGCAGACCATTCCGGGGTTTGAGAACTATAACGCGCGGATCCGCGTTCCCGGCGGCTTCCGTATGCCGCTGCCGCCAACGCAACGTCTCTGGCCAACGGCGACGGGAAAAGCGATGTTCTCGGTCTTCGACGGCGTACACGAGAACGCCAGCGGTGAAGGTGAGCACGTCCTGCGCCTGATCACGCTGCGCAGCCACGACCAGTACAACACCACCATTTACGCGCTGGACGACCGCTACCGCGGCGTGTTTGGTCGCCGCGACGTGCTGTTTATGAACGAAGAGGATATGGCGCAGTCAGGGCTGGAGCACGGCGACCGCGTGGATATCGAAACCGCCCTGCCCGGCAACGGACAGCGTCTGGAAGACATTACCGTGGTGGCGTACAACATCGCGCCGGGGACCGTCGGGGCCTATTATCCGGAGGCCAACGTGCTGGTCCCGCTTGATTATCTGGATAAGGACAGCGGTACGCCGTCGTATAAATCCGTTCCGGTTCGCATCACCCTGCGCTCAAAAGAGATCCGCATGCTGTAAGTCGATCGCGCAGAGAAAACGATGGATATTAAACAGTTAAAATATTTAATCGCGCTCGACGAGACCCGCCATTTTGGCAAGGCGGCCTCGCAGTGCAACATCACCCAGCCGACCCTTTCCATGCGCATCCGCAGCCTGGAAGAGGAGCTCGGGCTGGTACTGATTGTGCGCGGGCAGCGCTTTGAAGGGTTTACGCCGGAGGGTGAACGCATCCTCGCGTGGGCCCGCGCGCTGCTGGCTGCACATGACGGGCTACAGGCGGAAGCCGCGCTGTGCAAAGGTCAGGTGGTGGGCGAACTTCGTCTGGGGATGGTGCCGCTGGCGAGTGTGGATCCGATGATCTTTATCCGTCTGCTGACGGAAAAATACCCGGAGCTGACCTACAGCCTCTATTCCATGTCCTCCGCGCAGATTGCCGACGGCGTCAGCCGCAATCAGCTTGAGCTGGGGATTTGCTATCTCAACAGCATCGACGCCAGCCTGTTCGATATTATCCAGCTTCCCAAAACGAATATGGGCCTGCTGCACGACGTCCGCCATTTCCAGCTCGGCCAGGAGACATTGACCTGGCGCAATCTGACGGATTTTCCGCTGGGGTTCCTGACCAAAGGGATGCATTACCGGGCGCATATGGAGGCCAGCTTTAAGTCTGCTGGCATTGAACCGAGGTCCGTTTTTGAGAGCGACTCCACGTTCCAGATCATTCAGGCGGTGCAAAGCGGCGTGTGCTGCGCCGTGATGCCGCTGAACAACGGGCTGGAAGAGTTGAACAGCCATTTCAGGATTGTCCCCATCGCCGACGCGGATATCGAGGCCCCTGTCGGCCTGATTATGCGCCGACAGAAACCCGTCTCCTCGCTGGCGCTGCGCTGCTTTACCGACGCGCAGGAGATCTATCACGCCAGCAATGAGGCGTAGGCCTGACGCGTCACCACGCTAAAACCGCGGATCAGCACCGCGTCGCAAACGGCCCGGTGCTCCGGCGAACTCACCAGCGCGTGGAGCGCATCGCGAAGGGCGTTCAGGGTCTCAGGCGAGGTGCGGGGCGAGGTAATGAGCGGCAGCCCCGGCGTCAGCGGGGTACGGTCAATGACCGCCAGACCCGTCAGGCTTTCCGGTTCGTGACGCTGCAGCAGTGCCCAGGTGACACAGTCGATGGCCGCGATATCCCCTGCCCCGCGTTTGACATCCTTCAGCGACTGGCGATGGCTGCCGCTAAAGGACGTTTGCGCGAAAAACGGCTCCTGAGCCACCAGAGGCGCCACTTTTTTTCGCAGCGCATTGTAGCCGGACTGCGAGTCCGCAGAGTTACAGACCGCCCGTCGTCCGCGAAAATCCGCCAGCGTGAGGTGCCGATCCTCCTCGCGCACCACCAGAAAGCTGCGGTAGTGGAACCCTGCGCAGCCCGGGGCCGCGTAATGAAAACAGCCGACGACCTGCACGTCCGGAAGCTGTGTGACGAGCGGATAACCGCAGGCCTGGCTGAGGACAAGCGCAGGCTGTCGCCAGTGGGTCAGCAGATCGGACTCCGGCCCGTCGGGGACATCTTCGACGGGCACACCGCGAGCGGCCAGCAGCCCCTTGACCGCCAGCCAGAGCGCGCGGGTGTCGGCGCGATCCACCGCATACATGGGAAACGCCAGCAGGTTACTCATATCCCTCCTCCTGTTGTTTTCCGGGGTGAACGGTGACGTCGACGGGCCTGGCCCAGAACTGGCGCAGCCATTCACCGTAGCCCCTGACGAGAAAACCGCGGTTTCGCTCCCGGTACGCCTCCCGGTTTTGCTGGTAGATCGCCTTCAGCCCGTACCACGGCACGCCCGGTAAATCATGGTGTACTGAATGGTAGTTGAGATTTAAAAACAGTATCCGCCAGAACAGCCCGGCCTCGTTAATGACGGAGCGTGCCAGCGGATCGTCCGCCGCGCGATGTTCGAGAAACGATCGCACCTTGGTCAGCGCCAGCGCCGGATAGCTGACCGCCAGCACGAACCAGACGGGGGAAAAACCGACGTGCGTCATCCAGGCGAAAAGCGCCACCAGCAGCGTGATGTGAACCAGCCACATCGTCATCGCCCGCAGGTGAAGATGACGAAACGCCGCCCCGGCGCTGCCCAGCGTCTGGACGATATCCAGCAGCGGCGCCAGCAGAAGCCGACCGGCAAAGGTATTCCGGGCCCGGATCAGGCGCTTCTGCCAGGGGGAAAAGCGCGCCCAGCTCGCCTCGGTAAAATAGTACGACTCCGGGTCATCCACCGGATGGGTCAGGCTATCGTACCGATGGTGGGCCAGATGGGAATCCCGGTAAAGGCCGTACGGATACCAGACCGCCAGCGGGAGCGTGCCGAACAGCTGGTTAAGCCAGGCAAAACGGGTGGGATGCCCGTGGATAAGCTCATGCTGCAGGGACATGTACCAGGCGGTAAACCCGATGAGCAGCAGCGTGGCGGGCAGCAGGCCGAGCGTTTGCCAGAACGCCAGCGTGGCAAACCAGCCCGCATAAATCGTGAACATTAACAGCCAGGTGGGCAGTTCGCTTCGCCATAAGAAACCCGACGCGAGGCGGTGAATTTGATTGCGTTGTTGCGGATGTAAATAGAGGGAGCTTCGTTTACCCATTCCTTCAGACGCCGTTTCGCCAGAGACAGAGCCCTGACGATCGGGGATTACGCCTGAAATCACAAACAACTTAAATCGCTTTGCTTTGCCAGAAACGTGAAGTGCGGGCACGCTTGACTTATTCTGTATTAAAGGTACTTTTCAGGACATGAAGAAGATCCTGATTATCGTTCCCGACGGCGGCATGCTGTTTGAAGCCGCCGGTATCGCCGACATTCTGATGCAGGCCAACCGGCTGCATCCGGAAGGGCTGGCGCATCCCCGCTACCGGATTATCATCGCCACCACGCAGCCTCACCAGGTAATCCACGGCCAGTCCGGTCTGAACCTGCTGGCGGACTATCGCCTGCCGGAGCTGGATCCGCGTGAACCGCTGGACACGATTATCATCACCGGACGCGGCCTGAACGAGCAGGAGAGCACGGCGGTGGTGGACTGGCTGCACCTCGCTGCGCCGCACGCCCGGCGGGTAGCCTCTATCTGCGGCGGCGCGATGCTGCTGGCCCAGACCGGCCTGCTGGACGGTCGCCGCGCCACCACCCACTGGCGGCTGCTGGAGACCCTGCAAGCCCAGTACCCGTCAATCCAGGTCGAAGGCGGCCCGCTGTACATTCAGGATGGCCCCATCTGGACCTCCGGCGGCGTGAGTTCCGGGTTCGACCTGACCCTGGCGCTGGTGGAGGACGACTACGGATTTACCCTCGCCCGCGACGTGGCGCAGGATATGGTGATGTACCTGCGACGTCCCGGCGGACAGCTGCAGTTCAGCCGCTACAGCCTGCAGCAGCCGGGCACAGCAGGGCCGATAGGCGAAGTGCAAAGCTGGATCCTACAGAACCTCACCGCCGATCTGTGCGTGGAGAATCTGGCCGAGAAAGCGGCGATGAGCCCGCGTAACTTCACCCGCGTGTTCACCCGAGAGGCCGGGGTCTCGCCTGCCCGCTACGTGACCGAAGCGCGACTGGCCGCCGCCCGCCAGCTGCTTGAGCAAACCCGCGATCCCCTTGAGCGCATTGCTGAGCAAAGCGGATTTGGCACCAGCATTAATTTACGCCGCATCTTTGAGAAACAGCTTCACCTCACGCCCGGCGAATACCGCCAGCGCTTTCACTGCCGCAACATGGCGTAATCTGATCCTTTTTTGTCATTTACGCCAGCCGGCCCGACGCCTACAGTGACTCCAGACAACAGAGATAAGGAGTGCACCATGGTTAAGGTCGGTATTAACGGTTTCGGCCGTATCGGACGTAATGTCCTGCGCGCGGCGCTGGGCAACCCGGATCTGCAGATTGTGGCGATTAACGATCTGACGGACAGCAAAACCCTCGCCCATCTACTGAAGCACGATTCCCTTCTGGGCAAACTGCCCGCGCCCGTTGAAGCGGGTGACGGTGCGTTGCAGGTAGACGGCCAGCGGATCGTGGTATTTAGCGAACGCGACCCGGCGAATATCCCGTGGCGTGATGCCGGGGTAGACGTGGTGATTGAGGCCACCGGCTTCTTTACCGAGCGAGAGAAAGCGGCGGTGCATATCACCCACGGCGGCGCTAAGCGCGTCATCATTTCCGCCCCCGGGAAGAACGACGACCTGACGATTGTGATGGGCGTCAACCATGACCAGTACGATCCCGCCCGGCACGCGGTGGTGAGCAACGGGAGCTGCACCACGAACGGTCTGGCACCGGCCGCTCAGGTGCTGCATCAGCATTTCGGAATTGAGCATGGCCTGATGAACACGACGCACGCCTACACCAACAGCCAGGCGCTGCACGATCAGCCAGAAAAAGATCTGCGCGGCGCCCGCGCGGCGGCGCTGTCGATTGTGCCCTACTCCAGCGGCGCGGCGAAAGCGCTGGGGAAAGTGATCCCCTCCCTGGACGGCAAGCTGACCGGGTACTCCCTGCGCGTGCCGGTGCCGGTGGTGTCGATTGTCGATTTAACCGTGACGCTGAGCCGCAACGTGACCGCCGAAGAGGTGAATGACGCGTTCCGCAACGCGGCCGCCAGCGGGCCTCTGAAAGGCATTCTGGGGTATAGCGATGAACCGCTGGTCTCCAGCGATTACCAGGGTGACCCGCGATCCTCGATTATCGACGGGCTTTCCACGCTGGTGATTGGCGGGAATATGGTGAAGATCCTGGCGTGGTATGACAACGAATGGGGCTTCTCTAACCGCCTGGTGGATCTGGCGGTATTGATGGATAAGAAAGGGCTGTAAACCTGAGGCCGGGTGGCACGAACGCTCACCCGGCTAAAAAATCACTCCGCTTTCACTTTCACACCCATAAACACAATCACCATCGCCGTCACCAGCAGCAAACCGCTGCCCGCGAACACGCCGCTGGCACCGTTAAGATCAAATACCGCCCCACCTCCGGCCGCACCGGCGCTTATCGCCAGCTGGATTGAGGCCACCAGCAGCCCCCCTGCACTTTCGGCTTCATCCGGAACGGTGGTCGCAAGCCAGGTTGACCAGCCCACCGGAACCAGACC
This sequence comes from Enterobacter sp. EC_64, assembly GCF_019584165.1. NCBI lineage: Bacteria > Pseudomonadati > Pseudomonadota > Gammaproteobacteria > Enterobacterales > Enterobacteriaceae > Enterobacter > Enterobacter sp. EC_64. The sequence goes on along the minus strand of NZ_VDAS01000006.1, from coordinate 116,523 downwards.
AAATGCAAAGCCCCACAGCGCGACCAGCAGCCCGTCCAGCATCGCCAGATGACCAAAGGCGACCATCATGAGCGCGAGAACGCCCATCGCAAACGGCACCAGCGCCAGCGTCAGGCGCAGATTACGTGCCAGCAGATGCCCGGCCACGGAGGTGCCCACAAAGTTGGCGATGCCAAAGCCCAGCAGGATCAGTGAAATGGTTTCCACGCTCGCCTGCCCCACCGTCTCCAGGAACGGACGGAGGTAGGTAAAGAAGGCGAAATGGCCGCTGAAGATCAGAATGGTCGCCAGCATGCCGCCGATCATCCCTGGACGACGCAGCACGCGGAACAGCGTACTCAGGCTACCGCTGCTCTCCGGCTTCATGGACGGCAGCACCCAGAGCTGCCACAGCAGCGCCAGCATGCTCGGCAGAATGCAGAGAATAAAGACGTTGCGCCAGCCGATCAGGCTGCCCAGATAGCTGCCCAGCGGGGCCGCGACCACCGTGGCAATTGATACGCTGGAGAAGATTACCGCCAGCGCTTTCGGCACTTTATCCGCCGGAACCAGACGCATCGTTGTCGCCGTCGACATGGCCCAGAATCCCCCGATGGCTATCCCCAGCAGCAGACGCCCCATGAGCAGGACGTGCAGGTTGGGCGCAAAGGCCACCAGCAGGCTGGAGATAATTTGCAGCACCGAGAAAAACATCAGTACCCAGCGGCGGTCGATACTCTTGGTTGCCGGGGTGATCAGCAACCCGGTGACCAGCGCCACCAGCGCGGTGGCGGTGACAGCCTGTCCGGCCATCCCCTCGGTCACGCCCAGGCTCGCGGCCATGGGGGTTAACAAGCTGGCGGGCAGAAATTCTGCCGTAATCAAACCAAATACCCCCAGCCCCAGTGAATAGACGGCCCGCCAGGCGGGTTTTGCAGGCGCTACCGCCTCGCTCGCCGCGACACATGAACTCATCTGTTGATCTCCCGTTATAAAAATGTGACTACTGTCGCAAAAGAATAGAAGGTTAACCCTGGACGATCTATGACATATAATCTCCACTTATTGATTATTCGTCCGGAGTTGCGCCATGACCGTACAGTCACCCGATTTGATCAGCGAACTTTTACGGGGCATGCGCCTGTCAGGCGTGAAATACCGGCGGATTGAAGCCAGCGCGCCCTTTGGCGTCGCGTTTCATCAGGCTCCCGGCCGGGCACAGTTCCATTTTGTGAGCCACGGTAGCGCCCTGCTGCGCATGGAGAGTGGCGCAACGTTCGAACTGAGCGGTGGCGACGCCCTCTTTATTCCCGGCGGGAATTCCCACGCTTTGCTCTCTGACGAGCAGGCCACCCTTACCCCGGTCAACGCCTTCCCGAGCGAGCCTATCTGCAGCTCGGTCTGCGCCATTACCTGCGAGCCCTGCCCTGAGAGCGAGAACACCCTTATTTTTAGCGGGTGCATGGATTTTGAGCTGGGCGGGATGCAGCCGCTGATCAAGGCGATGCCGGAAGTGATGATGGTTAGCCGGCTGATGTCCACCTGGCCGGAAATTCATCCGCTGCTGGCGGCGATGGAGCGGGAATCCGCGGCGCGTCAGGCCGGGTATGCCGGGATCCTTGCGCGGCTGGCCGACGTGGTGGCGGCGTTAATTGTGCGGGGCTGGGTTGAAGGCGGCTGTGGCAAAGCCACCGGCTGGGTCCAGGTGCTGCGCGACCCGCGCCTGAGCCGGGCCATTTACGCCATGCACCAGCAGCCAGGCCTGAACTGGAGCGTGGCGGATCTGGCAAAAGAAGCAGGCACGTCCCGCTCCGTTTTCGCGGAACGGTTTCTCGCGGCGACGGGAACCACCCCGGCAAAATATCTCAGCGAGCTGAGAATGCGGCTGGCCATTCAGTATATTCGTCATGAAAACCAGCCCATTGAAACCGTCGCGCTGCGGCTGGGGTATGGCTCTCTGGCGGCATTTAGCCGGGCGTTTAAGCGCATCATTGGCCATGCGCCGGGCACGCTGCGGGAAGCCAGCCAGACCGCGGAAGAGGTCTGAAAGCGCGGCAATATTTAACGCGAAGCGGGCAATATTCGTCTAAGGTTTTCAGGTGATTGACAACAGCGGTCACGCTGTTTAGTGAAGACAGGAGACGAACTGATGATAAGACCTCGTACACTACGCCCCGCGTTTTTGCCCCTTGCGTTAGGCGGCGCGCTGCTCGGCGTAACGACACTGGGCTATGCCGACGATAACCCCGCAACCCAGACAACCTCACCCGATATTTTACTTGGCCCTCTGTTTAACGATGTGCAGAGCGCCAAACTGTTTCCCGATCAGAAAACCTTTGCGGATGCCGTCCCCAAAAGCGACCCGCTGATGATTCTGGCGGACTACCGGATGCAGCATACGCAGTCCAGCTTTGACTTACGCCACTTTGTCGAGATGAACTTTACGCTCCCTGCGGAAGGGGAAAAATATGTTCCGCCTGCTGGACAAAGTTTACGTGAGCACATTGACGATCTCTGGCCCGTACTGACGCGCACTACCGATAAAGCCAGCAACAAATGGGATTCCCTTCTGCCGTTACCGAAGCCTTACGTTGTGCCCGGCGGTCGTTTCCGCGAGGTCTACTACTGGGACAGCTATTTCACCATGCTGGGCCTGGCTGAGAGCGATCATTGGGACAAAATCAGCGACATGGTGGATAACTTTGCGTATGAGATCGACACCTTCGGCCACATTCCCAACGGCAACCGCAGCTATTACCTGAGCCGCTCCCAGCCGCCGTTTTTCTCACTGATGGTTGAACTGCTGGCGACCCATGACAGCGATGCGCTGAAGAAATATCGTCCGCAGATGGAGAAAGAGTATGCCTACTGGATGGACGGCGTCGATGCCCTGCAGCCGGGCCAGGCCAGCAAACGCGTGGTGAAACTGGATGACGGCGCGATCCTCAACCGCTACTGGGACGATCGCGACACCCCGCGCCCGGAGTCCTGGCTTGACGATGTGAATACCGCGAAAAGCAACCCTAACCGACCGGCAACCGAGATCTACCGTGATTTGCGTTCCGCCGCGGCCTCGGGATGGGACTTTAGTTCCCGCTGGATGGACGATCCGCAAAAACTCGGCACCATCCGGACCACCAGCATTGTGCCCGTGGACCTGAATGCCCTGATGTTCAAGATGGAAAAACTGCTGGCCCGGGCAAGCCAGGAAAGCGGCGATGCCGCCAGCGCAAACAAGTATGAGGCGCTGGCCACCGCGCGCCAGAAAGCCATCGAGAGCCACCTGTGGAATGACAAAGAGGGCTGGTACGCCGATTACGATCTGAAGAGTAAGAAGGTACGCAATCAGCTCACGGCTGCGGCCCTGTTCCCGCTTTACGTGAAGGCGGCGGCGCAGGATCGTGCCGATAAAGTCGCTGCGGCAACCTCTTCACGTCTGCTACAGCCGGGCGGAATAGCGACCACCACCGTCAACAGCGGTCAGCAATGGGATGCGCCAAATGGCTGGGCCCCGCTGCAATGGGTCGCGGCGGAAGGGTTGCAGAATTACGGGCAAGAGAAGGTCTCGATGGATGTGACCTGGCGCTTCCTGAAAAACGTTCAGCACACTTATGATCGGGAAAAGAAACTGGTCGAGAAGTATGATGTGTCGTCAACCGGTACGGGGGGCGGCGGCGGCGAGTATCCGCTGCAGGACGGCTTCGGCTGGAGCAACGGCGTGACGCTGAAGATGCTGGATCGGGTCTGCCCGAAAGAGAAACCGTGCGACAGCGTGCCGGAGAATCGGACTGCCGCGAATGATGAGGTGGCGCCGGTGAAGGCGACGGCGCAGTAAGTGAGTATTGCCGGGTGGCGGCTACGCCTTACCCGGCCTACTTTTTAAACTCACAGGGCTTTGCTTAGAAACTGTAACTCGCCCCTAGCTGATACGTTCTGTCGCGCCCAATCCAGCAGTTGGTCGCGTCGTAGCAGGTCAGCGTCTCTTTGTTGGTGATGTTCTGCGCGCTGGCCTTAAGCGTCAGCCCTGCCAGCGAAGGCAGGATTTCGCCCATCCGATAGGATGCCGCCAGATCGTACTGGGTGGTACCGCCCAGCTTACCCGCATCGTTAGCGGGTGAGATTTCCATCGGGCCGGTATAGCGCGCCCCCACCCCCAGCATCAACCCTTTCAGCGGCGTGTTCTCAAAGGTGTAATCCCCCCAGAGATTGAAGGCATTCTCCGGCACCTGCGTTGGACGTTTCCCTTTGTACTTATCATCTTCCGTATTGATCGCGTGGGTGTAGGCATAGTTCGCAATCAGCGTCAGGTTGTCCGTCGGGCGGCTGATGGCAGACAGCTCAGCCCCTTTGGATTCCACCTCCCCGGTCTGACGATAGTTCAGGAAGCCCGGATCGGAGGTGACGACATTTTTCTGACGGATGTTGAACACCGAGGCGGTAAAGGTGGTGGCGTAGTCGGCCAGCAGATATTTCACGCCGCCCTCCACTTGCTTGCTGGTGGTCGGTTTGACGTCTTTCGCCGCGAGCGTTCCCTTCGGCGACACTGGTGCAAAGCCTTCGGAATAGCTGATAAACGGTGACAGACCATTATCAAAAGCGTAAAGCGCGCCCAGGCGTTTGGTGACGCGATCCTGAGAGACCCAGTCCTTATCACCGTTTTGCAGATAATTGGTGGTCACGGAGCGATAATCGTCGTAGCGCAGGCTGCCCAGCAGATTTAAGCCCCCCCACTCCACCTGATCCTGCAGGTAGTAGCCGTTCTGCTGATAGCTCAGACGGTTTTTCTGGGCGGTATACAGGCCCAGCGCGCTTTCGCCGATCTGCGAATAGTCAGGGTTGCGCATATCCATGCCCGGCGTGGCCGACGCGTAACGGTAGTGGAAATGGGAGTTCAGCTTCTGATAGTCAAACCCGGCCAGCAGATGGTGTTGCCAGTCGCCCAGCGCCACGGTTTTCGTCACCTGGTTATCGATGTTGAAGCTCTGCAGATCTTCATCGGTGGTGTAGGCAAAGCGGTTGAGCTGATAGACCTCGCTTCCCATGCCCGTCGCATAGACGCTGCGCTGATGCGTATCGACGTCGAAATAGCGCGCCTTCTGGTTAAAGCCCCAGCCGCTGTCGAACGCATGTTCAAAGCTGTAGCCCAGCATCCACTGGCGCTGCTTAAATCCGTTCCACTCATCACCGGCGTAATCGCGCTTGCCCGCGTATTTCGAGCGCAGGTAGGCGAGCGGCAGCGGGTTCGACGGCGTCAGGCTCGGGGAGTTCTGCGCCAGCGCATCCAGAGTCAGGCGGGTTTTGCTGTCGGGTTGCCAGGTGACGGACGGGGCAACCAGGTAATTTTCATACCGGGTGGTGTGCGGCTGATCGTCATTTTCCGTCGCTTTCCCCAGCAAACGGTAGTTCCAGTCGCTGTTGGCAATCTGACCGGTTGAGTCGAGATAGCCCTCTTTCAGGTTGCGGTTGCCGGTGTTAAATCCGAATTCGGTTCGCGCTTCTCGCTGTGGCTTTTTACTCTGGATATTCACCAGCCCGCCCGGCGAGCCGCCGCCGTAGAGAACCGATGAGGGGCCTTTCAGGATATCAACGCTGTCAATTAACAGCGGATCGATGCGGGCTTTGGTATTGCCGGTGACGTTATAGGGCAGCTGCAGTCCGTTGTAGAACTCCTGGTCGACGGTAAAGCCACGAATTTTATATTCGCTCATGTAGGAGGTATTTCCCCGCACCTCGGTTGAGACCCCTGGCGCATAGCGCAGGATTTCATTCACGGAATTCGCATGGCGCTTATCAATCTCCGGCGCAGAGAGGGTCGTGATGACCTGCGGCGTTTTACTTTCAGCAACGGCAGATTTCGTGGCGCTGTTCGTCCAGGCCGGCAGCGCGCTGCCCTGCTCTGCGCCGGTGACGACGATAGTGGATTCTTCGGCGAATGCCGGAACATGCAGTGCGAGCGAGACGGCGCCTGCCAGGGCGCATAGCGTAAAACGTGAAGGAGTCATAATGTCGTCTTGTTGTTAGATGCGATACGGAACGACAATTATTATCATTTAGATTAACAAATCAATACGCAGGCAAAAAAACGGCCCTCCGCAGAGAGCCGTTTACGTCATGTTATGCTCGTCGCAGTAACCTGAATATGCCCAGCACCACAATGGCGCCCACGACAGCGACCAGAAAACTGTGCAGGTCAAAACCACTTATGTTGCCTCCGAAGCCAAACATCGTCGCCAGCCAGCCGCCCACAACCGCACCAACGACCCCGAGTACACAGGTCAAAATAAAGCCGCCGCCATCGTTTCCCGGCATGATCAATTTCGCGATAGCGCCAGCAATAAGACCAAAGATAATCCAGGCGATGATACCCATAGCGATGCCCTCTTGCAGGTTTAACGCATGCGCAGAAAACCTTCTGCACAGCTAACGTAAGTATAGGTCATCGCCGGAAAATCATTTTCTTCTCACCGACTTATCTTTGTCTAAACAGGCAAAAAAAACTCACCGGTTTGTATTAAGTTTCATCGCAGATTGCCGATAACGCTAAGACAGTCTGTCATCTATCAAGGAGCCATCCGGCGTGAGTCATTACAGTGAGCAGTTCCTCAAGCAAAATCCGCTGGCTGTATTAGGGGTATTACGCGACCTGCAAAAAGGTGAAGTGCCGCTGCGCATCAGCTGGTCGAATAATCAGTTCATCAGCAAGATCCTTGACGCCTCGCAGGAGCGGCTGGTGATTGATTTGGGCAGTCAGGAGTATGAAAACCGCGCGGCGCTGAAGGCGGAGAATATCGCCGTGATGGCCGAAACGCAGGGCGCCAAAGTGGAGTTTGTCCTGTCGCGACTGGAACTGAGCGAATATCAGGGGCTTCCGGCCTTTGTGACCCCCCTTCCTGGCAATCTCTGGTTTGTCCAGCGTCGCGAATATTTCCGCATCAACGCCCCGCTTCATCCCGCTTACTTCTGCAAGGCCAAAATGCCGGACAAAAAAGAGATCCGCTTCCGTCTCTTCGATCTGTCGCTTGGCGGTATGGGCGCGCTGATGGATACGCCGAAGCCTGACGGACTGGTAGAGGGCATGCGGTTCACGCAAATTGAGCTGGATATGGGGGGCTGGGGGCGCTTTTATTTCGATGCACAGCTGATTGCCATCAGCGACCGCACCGTCGTGGACAGCAAAAATGAAACCATCACCACGCCGCGTCTGAGCTTCCGTTTCCTGAATGTCGGGCCCGGCGCAGAGCGCGAGCTGCAGCGCATTATCTACTCCCTGGAGCGCGAGGCGCGGGAACGCGCAAATAAAGTTCTGTAAGGAACATCGGGCAGCGTGACCGCCGCCCGTCTGCGGCATTACATGGCATCCATCGCTTTCTGTACTTTCCAGATATAACGAGGCGCCTGTGGTGCCGGGTGATTTTTCGCCACATGCTCAAAGAATTCGTCTTTGTCCATGCCGTTAATCTCTTCTATCGCCTCTTTGCGGTCAGAGGAGAAGGTTCTCAGCAACGCGCCGGCACCATTAACGTAAGAGACCACCAGCGCGTACTGCATCACCTCCGGATCCTTAATGCCCTTCAGCACGCCGTGCTCCATGATGCTCAGATAGGCCGTGCCCATTGAAATGTTGCGTTCCGGATTCTTCAGCTCGCTAGTCGACGGCTGACCGCTCCAGCCCATATAGCGGTAAACTTCTTTCCCCGCCGTTGACGCTTTAAGCTGCATCAGCCCCACCGCGTTGGATTTGCTGACAAGCGTGGGATTACCGCCGGACTCCACCGCAATGATCGCCGTGATGAGACGCGGACTGACGCCCCAGGCTTTCCCGGCTTGTTCACTGATCGGCATCCACTGCATCGCGCGCTTCACCGGTACTTCCGGGTTCCAGGGCGGGTTTTGATAATCATGTTTTGAACTACAGCCAGCGAGCAACACAATCAAAAAAGCAAACCATCTCAATTTCACGTCATCTATCCTTATAGCCGGTCATCGCGGTGCGCCGCTCTTGAAGCAGGCGGCGTATAAGCGGCATGATATAGACAATTAGTTTCTCATTCAGCAAGGAATTGCCATGTCTCAGTTTCATCTCATCGCGCCGTCGGGCTACTGCATTAACCAGGACGCGGCGCAGCGGGGCGTTCAGCGTTTGCTGGAGTCGGGCCACCGGGTAGAAAATCAGACGATTATCCCCCGCCGCCAGCAGCGTTTTGCCGGTACCGAAGCGCAGCGGCTGAATGATATCAACAGCCTGGTCAGCCTGAAGGGTGAAAATAGCATAGTGCTGGCGGTGCGCGGCGGATATGGCGCGAGCAGGCTGCTGGAGAGCATTGACTGGCAGGGCCTGGCGCAGCGCCAGCAGCAGGATCCGCTGCTGATATGCGGCCACAGCGATTTCACCGTCATCCAGCTTGGGCTGCTGGCGCTGCATAACGTTATCACCTTCAGCGGCCCGATGCTGGCCGGTAATTTCGGCGCCCCGGAGCTGAATGCGTTCACCGTGGAACACTTCTGGCGCGCGCTGCGCAATCCCACCTACAGCGTGGAGTGGCGGGGCTTTGGACCGCACTGGGAATGTGAAGGCCAGCTCTGGGGCGGCAACCTGGCGATGCTGGTTTCGCTTATCGGCACGCCGTGGATGCCGCACATCGAGGACGGCATTCTGGTGCTGGAAGATATCAACGAACATCCGTTCCGCGTCGAGCGCATGCTGTTGCAGCTCTATCATGCCGGTATTCTTGAGCGCCAGTCCGCGATCGTGCTGGGCAGCTTCAGCGGCTCTGCCCCGAATGACTATGACGCGGGTTACTCCCTGGAAACCATGATTGAGTTCATTCGCTCGCGGCTGGATATTCCGGTGATCGCCGGTCTGGATTTCGGCCATGAGCAGCGCACCGTGACCCTGGCACTGGGGGCACACGCCTCCCTGATCCATAATGATTCCGGCTCCCGGCTGACCATCAGCGGCCATCCTGTCATAAAGGCATAAAAAAGCCGTTATACCCCCTTAATAAAACGCTGTTGCCGTCGTTAATATGTTAGGGTTTTAGTAACAGCGTTAACATTGAGGTGGGAGTAAGAGAACATTGGATGCCGCAGCGATAATCAGCCTTTTCATTCTGGGTTCGGTCCTTGTAACCAGCAGTATTTTATTAAGTTCATTTTCATCGCGTCTCGGCATACCTATTCTTGTTATTTTCCTCGCCATCGGCATGCTGGCCGGCATTGATGGCATTGGCGGTATCCCATTCGATAACTATCCTTTCGCCTACATGGTGAGTAACCTGGCGCTGGCGGTGATCCTGCTGGACGGCGGCATGCGCACCCAGGCGAGCTCCTTCCGCGTGGCCTTAGGGCCCGCGCTGTCGCTCGCGACGGTTGGCGTGTTGATAACCTCCGGCCTCACCGGAATGATGGCCGCGTGGCTTTTCCATCTCAATATCATGGAAGGTTTGCTGATTGGCGCGATTGTCGGCTCAACCGATGCGGCAGCTGTGTTTTCTCTGCTTGGTGGAAAAGGGCTCAACGAACGCGTTGGATCCACGCTTGAGATTGAATCCGGCAGTAACGACCCGATGGCGGTGTTTCTCACCATTACGCTTATCGAGATGATTCAGCAGCACGAAAGCGGGCTGAGCTGGACATTTGCGTGGCATATCCTGCAGCAATTTGGCCTGGGGATTGTCATCGGCCTGGCGGGCGGCTATCTGCTTCAGCAGACAATCAACCGCATATCGCTGCCGTTGGGGCTTTACCCTCTGCTGGCGCTGAGCGGCGGCATCCTCATTTTTGCCGTTACCACGGCGCTGGACGGCAGCGGCATTCTCGCCGTCTACCTCTGCGGGTTCCTGATGGGCAACCGCCCTATTCGCAACCGGCATGCCATTTTGCAGAACTTCGACGGTCTGGCCTGGCTGGCGCAGATCGGCATGTTCCTGGTGCTGGGGCTTCTGGTCACCCCCTCAGACCTGCTGCCCATCGCGGTTCCGGCGCTGCTGCTGTCCGCGTGGATGATCTTCTTCGCCCGTCCGCTGTCGGTATTTGCAGGCCTGCTGCCGTTTCGCGGCTTCAACCTGCGCGAGCGGATATTCATCAGTTGGGTGGGCCTGCGCGGCGCGGTGCCGATTATCCTTGCCGTCTTCCCGATGATGGCGGGTCTGGATAACGCCCGGCTGTTCTTTAACGTGGCGTTCTTCGTGGTGCTGATTTCGCTGCTGTTCCAGGGAACGTCCCTCGGGTGGGCGGCGAAAAAAGCCAAAGTGGTGGTGCCTCCCGTGGGCTGGCCGGTTTCCCGCGTGGGGCTCGACATCCATCCGGAAAACCCGTGGGAACAGTTCGTTTATCAGCTAAGCGCCGACAAATGGTGCGTGGGGGCTTCGCTGCGCGATTTGCACATGCCGGCCGAAACGCGCATTGCCGCCCTGTTCCGCGACAATGTTCTGCTGCACCCTACCGGCAGCACCCGCCTGCGCGAAGGGGATATTCTGTGCGTGATTGGCCGCGAGCGCGACCTGCCCGCGCTGGGCAAGCTGTTCAGCCAGTCGCCTCCGGTGGCGCTGGACCAGCGTTTCTTCGGCGATTTCATTCTGGAAGCCAGCGCCAGGTTTGCCGATGTGGCGCTGATTTACGGCCTGGATGAAGGTGCTGAAGACGGAGATAGCCAGCAAACGCTGGGCGAAATCATCCAGCAGCGGCTTGGCGCTGCCCCGGTCGTGGGCGATCAGGTCGAGTTTGCCGGGATGATCTGGACGGTAGCAGAGAAAGAAGATAACGCTGTGAGGAAAGTCGGTTTGAGGCCGATGGAAGAGGAAGCGGAGTAGCGGTTTTTTTGCCGGGTGGCGCTAACGCTTACCCGGCCTACACTCGAGGGTTTTGTAGGTCGGGTAAGGCGAAGCCGCCACCCGACACAAACATTTGTTACACCGTCACAACCGGCACTCTTGGTGCCAAAGCACACATCAGTTCATACCCGACCGTCCCTGCTGCGGCCGCCACGTCATCAATTTTGATTTCGTTACCCCACAGCTCAACCGGCGAACCGATACCCGCCTGCGGACATGGCGTCAGGTCGACGGCCAGCATATCCATTGATACGGTGCCTACCGTTCCCGTGCGAACCCCATCGACCCACACCGGCGTGCCGGTCGGCGCAATGCGCGGGTAGCCGTCGGCATAGCCGCCCGCCACGATACCAATCCGCTGCTCGCCCTGTGCCCGATAGCGGCTGCCGTAGCCCACCGTGTCGCCGGCCTTCAGGGTTTGCACACCAATGATTTCGCTGCGCAGGGTCATTACCGGCTTCAGGCCGCTGTTGGCGATATCCTGCCACTGGCCCGAGGGCGACGCGCCGTACAGAACGATCCCCGGACGCACCCAGTTGTAATGCGCCTCGGGATGCCACAGCGTGGCCGCAGAGTTGGACAGCGAGCGTGGGCAGTCCAGCCCTTCTGCGGCCTGCTCGATGCGGACCATGGCATCGGCGATACCGTCCGGTTTTTCCGCGTCGGCAAAGTGTGCCATCAGCGTCATTTCACCCACGTTCTTCAGGGCGCGCAGCTGCTGCCAGACCGTATGTACCCGCTCAGGCTGGAAGCCCAGGCGGTTCATGCCGCTGTTGACCTTGAGATAGATATCCAGCGGCGCGTGGAGCTTCGCATCCTGAATCGCTTTGATCTGCCAGTTGCTGTGAACGCTGGTGGTCAGCCGGTACTTATCCAGCAGCGGCAGATCGTCGGCGTGGAAGAAGCCCTCCAGCAGCAGTATGGGCCCTTTCCAGCCGCGCTCGCGCAGCAGAATGGCCTCTTCAAGATTGAGTAACGCAAAGCCATCGGTGGCGCTCAGCGCGCTCCAGATACGGTCAATGCCGTGGCCGTAGGCATTCGCTTTCACCACCGACCACACGCGTGCGCCAGGTGCTGCCCGACGAACAATCTGCAGGTTATCCTTCAGGGCCTGCAGGTTCAGCTGAGCGAGAACAGGACGGGACATGACAGCTCCTTAGTTATGCGCGCCGTGCAGGTGCTGTGGACGCGAAGGCGTAAACCCCGATTGATAGCGCGCGACACTGAGATCGTCAAACGGAATGGCCGGCGTGCGTCCGGAAATCAGGTCGCTCAGCAGCTGCCCGGAGCCGCAGGCCATCGTCCAGCCAAGCGTACCGTGTCCGGTATTGGTCCACAGGTTTTTGAACGGCGTGCGCCCGACAATCGGCGTGCCGTCCGGCGTCATCGGACGCAGGCCGGTCCAGAAGGTCGCCTGCTCGACAAAGCCACCGCGCGGGAAGAGGTCCCCCACCACCATCTCCAGCGTTTCACGACGCGGTTTCAGCAGTTCGGTGTTGAAGCCGACAATCTCCGCCATGCCGCCTACGCGGATGCGGTTATCGAAGCGGGTAATGGCGATTTTATAGGTTTCATCCAGAATGGTAGAAACCGGTGCGCCGCTCTCCTCTTTTACCGGAATGGTCAGCGAGTAGCCTTTTAGCGGGTAGACCGGAATATCGAGAATGCCCTTCAGCATCGCGGTGGAGTACGAACCAAACGCCATGACGTAGGCATCCGCTTTGATCACCTCTTCGCCACACTTCACGCCGTAAATTTTTTCCCCTTCCGACAGCAGCTTGTCGACAGAGGTGTTGTACCGGAATTTCACCCCTGCCTGCTCGCACATCTGCGCCAGACGCTGCGTAAAGAGCTGGCAGTCGCCGGTTTCGTCATTCGGCAGGCGCAGGCCGCCCGTCAGCTTATGCGCCACTTCCGCCAGCGCAGGTTCAACCTGACCAAGCTGGGTGGCTTCCAGCAGTTGATACGGTACGCCAGCATCTTCCAGCACGGCGATATCGCGGGTGGCGTTTTCATACTGTTGTTCAGTGCGGAACAGCTGGAGCGTTCCGCCCTGACGGCCTTCGTACTCAATCCCGGTTGAGGCGCGCAGCGCTTTCAGGCAGTCGCGGCTGTATTCCGCCAGGCGCACCATGCGCCCTTTGTTCTCCATGTAGTGGCGGGTGTCGCAGTTGCGCAGCATCTGCCACATCCACTTCAGCTGGAACTGCGTGCCGTCAAGGCTGATGGCCAGCGGCGCGTGGCGCTGGAACATCCATTTAATCGCTTTCAGCGGAACGCCCGGTGCTGCCCACGGTGCCGCATAGCCCGGAGAGATTTGCCCGGCGTTCGCCGCGCTGGTTTCCAGCGCGGGGCCTGACTCACGATCGATAACGGTGACGTCATGTCCCGCCTGACTTAAATACCAGGCGCTGGTTACCCCAACGACACCACTTCCCAGTATGACAACACGCATAGCCACTCCATTATGTGCAAAAGAACAATCTTCTAATTACAGATTGATAACCTAGTTGAAAATATTATTCAACATACGACTTTTTTATGGTGACTTACCTCACACATCCCCCAGCATCAGGGGATAGTGCTAATTTGGGATCTCCTGCTACGCGTTATTTTTAACCAGCATAAAATGCTGAGGGACGCCCTTTTTTTGCCGTATCAAAAACGCGAAATCGCAAAGAAAAAATTTCTGCCCCAGCACGCTTTTTAACACGTTGATCTATGCTTGAAAGGAGGCTCTCCAGACAGAGAGAGCACCCACAACGAGGGCGCGCTAATGGCTACTATTGATTCCCTGAACAAGGACAACACACGTCTGAGCGATGGACCCGACTGGACCTTCGAGCTGCTGGATGTTTACCTCGCCGAAATCGACCGGGTTGCAAAACTGTATCGCCTGGATACCTATCCCCATCAGATTGAAGTCATTACGTCCGAACAGATGATGGACGCCTACTCCAGCGTCGGGATGCCGATCAACTATCCGCACTGGTCGTTTGGTAAGAAATTTATTGAAACGGAGCGGCTGTATAAGCACGGCCAGCAGGGTCTGGCGTATGAAATCGTCATCAACTCCAATCCGTGTATCGCCTATTTAATGGAAGAGAACACCATTACCATGCAGGCGCTGGTGATGGCGCACGCCTGCTACGGGCACAACTCCTTTTTCAAGAATAACTATCTGTTCCGCAGCTGGACGGATGCCAGCTCCATCGTCGATTACCTGATCTTCGCCCGTAAATACATTACCGACTGCGAAGAGCGCTACGGCGTGGACGAAGTGGAAAAACTGCTCGACTCCTGCCACGCGCTGATGAACTACGGCGTAGACCGCTATAAACGTCCGCAGAAAATCTCCCTGCAGGAGGAGAAAGCCCGGCAGAAAAGCCGCGAAGAGTATCTCCAGAGCCAGGTGAACATGCTGTGGCGCACCCTGCCGAAGCGTGAGGAGGAAAAAACGATCGCCGAAGCGCGTCGCTATCCGTCCGAGCCGCAGGAAAACCTGCTCTATTTTATGGAGAAGAACGCCCCGCTGCTGGAGCCATGGCAGCGTGAGATCCTGCGCATCGTGCGCAAGGTCAGCCAGTATTTCTATCCGCAAAAGCAGACGCAGGTGATGAACGAAGGCTGGGCGACATTCTGGCACTACACCATTCTCAACCACCTGTATGACGAGGGGAAAGTTACCGAGCGGTTCATGATGGAGTTCCTCCACAGCCATACCAACGTGGTGTTCCAGCCGCCCTATAACAGCCCGTGGTACAGCGGGATTAACCCGTATGCGCTTGGCTTTGCCATGTTCCAGGACATCAAGCGTATCTGCCAGTCGCCGACGGAAGAAGACAAGTACTGGTTCCCGGATATCGCAGGATCTGACTGGCTGGAAACGCTGCACTTTGCGATGCGCGACTTTAAGGATGAGAGCTTCATCAGCCAGTTTATGTCGCCGAAGATCATGCGTGACTTCCGCTTCTTCACTGTGCTGGACGATGACCGCAACAACTATCTGGAGATCTCCGCAATCCACAACGAGGAGGGTTACCGTGAGATCCGCTCTCGCCTCTCTTCCCAGTACAACCTGAGCAATCTTGAACCCAACATTCAGGTGTGGAACGTGGATTTGCGCGGTGACCGCTCCCTGACGCTGCGCTATATCCCGCACAATCGCGCGCCGCTGGATAAAGGGCGTAAAGAGGTGCTGAAGCACGTGCATCGCCTGTGGGGCTTTGACGTGCAACTGGAGCAGCAGAATGAAGACGGGAGCGTCGAGCTGCTTGAACGCTGCCCGGCGCGGTTGAATACGCTTTAGTCCAGCCTTTTTTGCCCGGTGGCGCTACGCTTACCGGGCCTACAAGACCCGTAGGTCGGGTAAGGCGCAGCCGCCACCCGACGAAAAAAAACCTCTCACACGAGAGGTTTTTTATTTCAGCGGCTCTGAATCGCCAAATCACCCGGCAGCGTTTTCTGCATACGGTGCCAGATTTCACCGGAATCGTGACCGTAGCGGCGCACTGTCTCATACACCTGATCGTGCAGACCTTCGGAGCACAGCTTGCTCAGCTTATGGTAAAAGCCCAGCGCCAGGCTGCGGGCTTCGGGATTGGCAAAGTAGTGACGGCCAATGCGGGTGTAGAGTCCCTTCATACCGTTGAGGATCAGACCGTACACCGGGTTGCCGGAGGCAAACGCCAGGCCACGGAAGACGTTGTAATCGAGGGTGGCGAACGCGTCGGCGTGATCTTCCACCTCGTTGGCACTGGCCAGCACCGCAAGCGCATCTTCCGGATGCTGGCGGAAAGCCGTACGAATAAAGATCGTCGCGATGTTGGTGCGAACGGAGAGCAGATTATCAATGAGCTGCGGCACGCTTTCATGATCGAGACGCGCCAGCGTTTCAAGAATGTTCAGCCCGGAGGTTTCCCAGAAGTTGTTCACTTTTGTTGGCTTGCCGTGCTGGATCGTCAACCAGCCATCGCGCGCCAGTCGCTGAAGCACTTCACGCAGCGTGGTGCGAGTGACGCCAATCAGTTCAGAGAGTTCGCGTTCAGCCGGAAGAATGGACCCCGCAGGGAAACGATTATTCCAGATGCTTTCAATGATGTACTCTTCCGCGAAACCCGCCGGGCTCTGCGCCTTAATGACCATAGTGAGATTTCCATTACACAGCTTTAGCAAATTGGACTCATCATACCAGAGGCGTGCAGTGGCAGGTAGCGCGGCAAAGAGAGAAAAGAGGGATCGCCGTTTCATTTTTATGAAATTTACAATGCGGTCTTATCCGCGTCTGGACCGTAATTTTTGCGTATACTGATGTTTTGTCTTACTTGACGGGGAAGGACGTCTGTCGTGGAAATTTCTTTTGGGCGCGCCCTGTGGCGCAATTTTTTAGGCCAGTCTCCTGACTGGTACAAACTGATACTGCTGGTGTTCCTGGTCGTTAACCCTCTCCTCTTTTACGTGAACCCGTTCGTTGCCGGGTGGCTGCTGGTCGCGGAGTTTATCTTCACCCTGGCGATGGCGCTGAAATGTTATCCCCTGTTGCCGGGCGGATTGCTGGCGTTTGAAGCGGTAGTGATTGGGATGACCTCTGCCGAGCATGTCAAAGCAGAGCTGGCTTCAAATCTTGAAGTGCTTCTGCTGCTGATGTTCATGGTGGCGGGCATCTACTTTATGAAACAGCTGCTGCTGTTTATCTTTACGCGCCTGCTGCTCAGCATTCCGTCGAAAATGGTTCTCTCGCTGGCGTTTTGCCTTGCGGCGGCCTTCCTGTCAGCCTTCCTGGACGCGCTGACGGTCGTCGCGGTGGTGATAAGCGTCGCGGTGGGGTTTTACGGTATTTATCACCGCGTGGCCTCCTCTCGTCCGGGTGAGGATCTGCAGGATGACAGCCATGTCGATGCGCATAACCGTGAGGTACTTGAGCAGTTTCGCGCCTTCCTGCGCAGCCTGATGATGCATGCCGGCGTCGGTACCGCACTGGGGGGCGTGATGACGATGGTGGGCGAGCCGCAAAACCTGATCATTGCGAAAGCGGCGGGCTGGCACTTCGGTGATTTCTTCCTGAGAATGGCCCCGGTGAGCGTGCCGGTGCTGATCTGCGGTCTGGCGACCTGTTTGCTGGTGGAGAAGTTTCGCCTCTTTGGTTACGGGGCACAACTCCCGGAGCCGGTACGTCAGGAACTGCATAAATTCGATCTGCAGAGCCGACGCCAGCGGACGCGCCAGGAGACGCTGCGCCTGATTGCACAGGGGATCATCGGCGTCTGGCTTATCGCCGCGCTGGCGTTCCATCTTGCTGAAGTGGGGCTGATTGGTCTGTCCGTGATTATTCTCGCCACTACCTTTACCGGGGTGACGGATGAGCATGCCATCGGCAAAGCCTTCACCGAAGCGCTGCCGTTTACCGCCCTGCTGGCGGTGTTCTTTGCGGTCGTGGCGGTGATAATCGACCAGCACCTGTTCGCGCCGATTATTGCCTTTGTCTTACGGGCATCACCGGATGCTCAGCTGTCGCTGTTTTACCTGTTTAACGGCCTGCTCTCATCGATCTCAGATAACGTCTTTGTCGGGACGGTTTACATTAACGAGGCTAAGACCGCGATGGAGCAAGGCGTGATCAGCGCCGGACAGTTTGAACTGCTGGCCGTGGCGATCAACACCGGTACCAACCTGCCGTCGGTGGCGACACCCAATGGCCAGGCCGCCTTCCTGTTTCTGCTGACCTCCGCTCTTGCGCCACTCATACGTCTTTCTTATGGAAGAATGGTCTGGATGGCCCTGCCCTATACGCTGGTGCTTACGATCGTGGGATTGCTTTGCGTCAAAATTACCCTTATTCCCTGTACGCAATGGTTGATACAAGCGGGTATACTTGCGGCGCAGTAAACACTGCAACTCGGGCAGTTCGCTGCCCGTTTGCCTTTTCGCACGATAAACATCCAATTACGTTTTATTTCGCCAGGTACAGGTGGCGCGAAAAACGAATTCGTTTACACTGCGCTTTCTAAGCATGTTCCAGGGAAATGATTATGTTGAGATTTTTAAACCAGTGCTCCCGCGGTCGCGGAGCGTGGTTGTTAATGGCCCTGACCGCCTTTGCGCTGGAAATGGTCGCGCTGTGGTTCCAGCACGTAATGGGACTCAAACCTTGCGTGCTCTGTATTTACGAACGCTGCGCGCTGTTCGGCATTATGGGGGCTGGCCTGGTCGGCGCGATTGCGCCGAAGTCGCCGCTTCGCTATGCCGGGATCGCAATCTGGCTGTACAGCGCCTGGAAAGGCATTGAACTCTCCTGGCAGCACACGATGATGCAGCTGCATCCGTCACCGTTTATGACCTGCGATTTTGCCGCCCGCTTCCCGAGCTGGCTGCCGCTGGACAAATGGCTGCCGCAGGTGTTCGTTGCCTCCGGTGACTGCTCCGTTCGCCAGTGGGAATTCCTGACGCTGGAGATGCCGCAGTGGCTGGTGGGCATTTTTGCCGCCTACTTCGTCGTGGCGCTGCTGGTGTTGATCGCTCAGCCGTTCAAACCGAAGAAACGCGATTTGTTCGGACGCTAATTCGCCCGGCGGCGCTTCGCTTGCGCGGGCCTACGGTTTTGTAGGTCGGGTAAGCGCAGCGCCACCCGACACAACAGCGCACAATAAAAAACCCGCTTTGGCGGGTTTTTTTAATCTCAACGGGTCGGGTGGTTCATGATGTGATCTTCCCAGTCCCGCACCTCGGACTCTTTTACCGCAATGTGGCGCACGGAGATACGTTCGCCGTGCATCGCCGCTTTTGAACCGGTCAGCAGGGGGTGCCAGTCAGGCAGACCTTTCCCCTCCGCCAGCAGGCGATACGCGCAGGTATGCGGCAGCCATTCAAAGGTGGGCAGATTCTCACGGGTTAATTTAATGCAGTCTGGCTCGAACTCGAAGCGGCGCTCGTAGTTGCGGCACTGGCAGGTTTTGATGTTCAGCTGCTTGCAGGCCACGTTGGTGAAGTAGATTTCGTCCGTGTCTTCATCCATCAGCTTGTGCAGGCAGCACTGACCACAGCCGTCGCATAAGGATTCCCATTCCGCGTCGGTCATGTCGTCGAGAGTTTTGCTTTGCCAGAAAGGGATGTCGTTCATCAGGATGTCCACACGTCAAAAGAAAGCGCACCTTATAACGAGTCTGGCACGTCGTTGCAAGTTTTGCCGCCCTTTTCAGGCGGCAAGAGGAGGTTACAGCACGCGGGTTTTCAGCGACAGGCCGTTAAAACCAACTTCAAGTTCATCACCGCTCGCGAGCGGACCAACGCCTTCCGGCGTGCCGGTCAGGATCACATCACCCGGCTTCAGGGTAAAGAAGCGGCTCATATAGGCGATCAGCGGCACAATCTTATGGATCATGTCTGCCGTGGTGCCCTGCTGGCGGATTTCACCGTTAACCTTCAGGCTGAGCGGCGTGTCCTGCGGATTACCGGTAAATTCGCTCACCGGCACAAACGCCGAAATCGGGCAGGAATTATCAAACCCTTTGGCTTTTTCCCACGGCTGCCCCGCTTTCTTCATTTTACCCTGCACGTCGCGTAGCGTCAGATCCAGCGCCACGCCATATCCGGCGATCGCTTTTTGCACATGCTCTTCGGAGGCCTGACGCAGCGTTGCGCCGATCAGCACGGCGAGTTCCACTTCGTGGTGCACCGAGCCGAGCCCCTGCGGCAGGGCCAGCGGCTGGCGAATATCGCAAAGCGCCGTTTCAGGCTTAATGAACAGAACCGGCTCTTCTGGCGTCGCACTGCCCATCTCCTGAATATGTTTTGCATAGTTGCTGCCCACGCAAACCACTTTGCTAACGGGATAATCCAGTAATGCACCTTGCCAGTTATGATGTTGATACATGGTCGACCCCTAAACGGTTGATGTGTTGTGCTCAAAAACAGTTGAGACTATTTTTTACCGTTCGCCTCAAGATGCTGTTTTAATAAATTCTCGGGTGGCGGCGGAAGCTGTAAATAATAGCCCTGCTCGGCTAATGCCGTTTTCACTTTCTCCAGATCGGCATTCACCAGTTTCTTGCGACCATCAAGCGGCAGCAGCATCGCCATCTGCGGTCGGCCAAAGCTCTTCATTAATTCTTCAGGCACGCGTGAAAAATCGTCTTTCTTTTCGACATAAAGATAGGTCTGGTCACGGGTTGTACTTCTGTAGATCACACAAAACATGTTTTTACTCTGAATTAATGGGTGGTTGCTTGCCTCAATATACTCCTGACTATAACATGCCTGATACTCTTCGGAATATCGCAGCGAGTGGTTGCGGTTAATAGCAAATTGAGTAAGGCCAGGATGTCAAACACGCCCATCGAGCTTAAAGGCAGTAGCTTCACCTTATCAGTGGTACATTTGCATGATGCAAAACCCGAGGTTATTCGTCAGGCGTTAGAAGACAAAATCGCCCAGGCTCCCGCCTTCCTGAAGCACGCCCCTGTTGTGATCAACGTCAGCGGTCTTGAAGCGCCGGTTAACTGGAAACGTCTCCAGCAGGCCGTCTCCTCGACCGGACTGCGTATTGTCGGCATCAGCGGCTGCAAAGATACTGAACTGAAAGCGGAAATTGACCGTGCGGGGCTGCCGCTTCTGAATGAAGGCAAAGAAAAAGCCCCGCGTGCGGCACCCGTTGCCGTCGAAACGCCCCCTCCTGCGGCGCAAAACGTTACAAACATCACAAAAACGCGAATGATTGATGTGCCGGTTCGTTCCGGTCAGCGCATTTATGCACCAAACTGTGATCTGATTGTTACAAGCCACGTCAGTGCTGGCGCTGAGCTGATTGCAGATGGCAATATTCACGTTTACGGTATGATGCGTGGACGTGCGCTCGCAGGTGCAAGTGGCGATCGGGACGCGCAAATATTTTGTACTCACCTGACGGCGGAACTGGTGTCCATCGCAGGTGAATATTGGCTGAGCGACAAGATCCCAGCCGAATTTTATGGCAAAGCGGCTCGCCTGCTTCTGGCAGACGACGCGTTGACCGTTCAACCGTTGAATTGATCCCTTTTTAACAAGGAATTTCTATGGCACGCATTATTGTTGTTACTTCGGGTAAAGGAGGCGTTGGCAAGACCACCTCCAGCGCGGCCATCGCTACTGGTTTGGCCCAGAAGGGAAAGAAAACCGTCGTTATCGACTTCGATATCGGCCTGCGTAACCTCGACCTCATCATGGGATGTGAGCGTCGCGTCGTGTATGACTTTGTGAACGTCATTCAGGGCGATGCCACGCTGAACCAGGCGCTGATTAAAGACAAGCGCACCGAGAACCTCTACATTCTCCCGGCTTCTCAGACGCGTGACAAAGACGCCCTGACCCGTGAAGGGGTAGAAAAGGTGCTCGACGAGCTGAAAAAAATGGAGTTCGACTTCATCGTCTGTGACTCCCCTGCCGGTATCGAAACCGGTGCCCTGATGGCGCTCTACTTCGCTGATGAAGCGATCATCACCACCAACCCTGAAGTTTCATCCGTGCGTGACTCAGACCGCATTCTCGGGATCCTCGCCTCTAAATCCCGTCGTGCGGAAAATGGCGAAGACCCGATTAAAGAACACCTGCTGCTCACCCGCTACAACCCGGGCCGCGTAAACAAAGGTGACATGCTGAGCATGGAAGACGTGCTGGAGATCCTGCGCATTAAGCTGGTGGGCGTTATCCCGGAAGATCAGTCCGTGTTACGTGCCTCTAACCAGGGCGAGCCAGTGATCCTTGATACAATGGCAGATGCAGGTAAAGCTTACGCCGATACCGTTGACCGTCTGCTGGGAGAAGAACGTCCTTTCCGCTTCATTGAAGAAGAGAAGAAAGGTTTCCTCAAACGCCTGTTCGGAGGATAAGTTATGGCATTACTGGACTTTTTTCTCTCGCGGAAAAAGAACACCGCCAACATCGCAAAAGAACGTCTGCAAATTATCGTTGCGGAGCGTCGTCGTAGCGACGCCGAGCCTCACTACCTGCCGCAGCTGCGCAAGGACATCCTGGAAGTGATCTGTAAGTACGTGCAGATTGACCCGGAGATGGTGACAGTGCAGCTGGAACAAAAAGACGGGGATATTTCGATTCTGGAGCTGAACGTGACGCTCCCGGAAGCGGAAGAGTCACGTCCGTAGGTTTGTGATTTCGTCGCCCCGGTAAGCGCAGCGCCACCGGGGAAATATGCCGGGTTTATCACCCGGCATATTTTTTATCGCGGATAACCTTCCAGCAGCGCATTCAGGCGATCGGCCATCAATTCCCCGCGCCATCCCGCCATCATTTCCGGCAAGCCATTCTGCGGCTTCAGCTTCCAGTGCCAGTTAAGCAGCTGATTAATCTGACGGCGTGAAGCGAGCAGTTCCGCGCTCAGCTTGCTTTCCGTAGCCACCGCCTGCACCAGCGCTTTGATGTCCTTAAACGCTTTGCGATAGCCTGGCATATCCATCAGGTTCAGCAGCGGTTCCGGCAGCGCCTCTTCCGGTAACGCCTGCGCTTTTGCGACCAGCGCCAGCAGGGTTTTGCCGTGGAAACGGATTTCGCTGCCCGAAAGCCCAATGCTGTCCAGCTCGCCGAGGCTGCCCGGCATATAGCGCGCAACCGCCCAGAGATGCTCTTCGCGAACCACAAAGTTAACGGCCAGATCGCGCTCGCGCGCTTTACGCAAGCGCCAGTCTGCCAGCAGCTGCAGGCACGCCAGCTGACGCGTACGCAGCTGCCAGGCGTTGCTGATGTCGCGCCAGGCCTCTTTCGGATCCACCACTTCCTGACGACGCAGCTGGGTCATACGGCACTCGTCCAGCGCGGCGGACAGCCAGCCGGATGCCTCGGCTTCTTGCATCAGCTGTCCGGCGATCGGCAGCAGGTAAAACACGTCAGCCGCCGCATACTCCAGCTGGCGCGCGGTAAGCGGACGGGCCAGCCAGTCGGTACGGGATTCGCTTTTATCCAGCGTCAGGCCCGTATACTCCTCCACCATGGCGGCAAAGCCCCAGGAGAGCGGTCGCCCGCTGAACGCCGCAAGGATCTGCGTATCAATCAGCGGCTGAGGCATGATGCCAAAGGTGTTCAGAAAGACTTCCAGATCTTCACTGCCTGCGTGCAGGTATTTCGTGACGGCGGTATCGAGCAGCAGATCGCGCATCGGCGTCCAGTCGGTAATGCCGAGAGGGTCGATCAGCGACACGTGTTTACCGTCGTACATCTGAATCAACCCCAGTTGCGGATAGTACGTCCGGGTACGGACAAACTCGGTATCCAGGGCAATGGCAGGAAAGTCGCGCGTCACTTCGCACAGCGAAGCCAGCTCGTCGTTGGTCGTGATCATCTGGTAATTCAAATCGGATTCTCTTTTGTTTGCGCCCATAAAAAACGCCGGCTTAACCGGCGTTTGGACGATTAACGTGAAGCTCAGGCCTTATTGTCTACTTTGGCACGGGCTTCGTCACGTAATTCTCGTCGTAATATCTTCCCGACGTTGGATTTCGGCAGCTCGTCGCGGAATTCCACCAGCTTCGGCACTTTATAGCCCGTCAGCTGACGACGACAAAACGTTATCAGCGCTTCCTCGGTGAGAGAAGGATCTTTCTTGACCACAAATATCTTCACCGCTTCACCGCTGCTGCCGGAAGGCACGCCGACCGCTGCCACTTCGAGTACGCCGCTGTGCTGCATGACCACGTCTTCGATCTCATTCGGATAGACGTTGAAGCCGGAGACCAGGATCATATCTTTCTTGCGATCGACAATGCGCAGGAAGCCCTCGTCATCCATCACCGCGATGTCACCGGTATGCAGCCAGCCGTCTTTGATGATTTCGTCGGTCGCGTCGGGACGCTGCCAGTAACCCAGCATGACCTGTGGACCTTTGACACACAGCTCCCCCGGCTCACCCGGCGCGACTTCGTTATCGTTATCATCGACCAGTTTCGCTTCAGTGGAAGGAACGGGCAGTCCAATGCTTCCGCTGTGGTAGTCGATGTCATGCGGGTTAACGCTGACCAGCGGCGCGCACTCCGTCAGGCCATAGCCCTCCAGCAGATACTGGCCGGTAAGCTTCACCCACCGCTCGGCCACCGCCTGCTGAACCGGCATGCCGCCGCCCGCAGAGAGATGGAGCGTGGAGAAGTCCAGCTGCTGGAACTCTTTGTTATTAAGCAGCGCGTTAAACAGGGTATTTACCCCGGTCATAGCGGTGAACGGGTATTTTGCCAGCTCTTTCACCAGCCCCGGGATATCACGCGGGTTGGTAATCAGCACGTTTTGACCGCCGAGCTCAATAAACAGCAGGCAGTTCATGGTCAATGCGAAAATGTGGTACAGCGGCAGCGCCGTAATGACCAGCTCTTTGCCGGGATGCAGCAGCGGCCCGTAGGTTGCATTGACCTGCTCAAGGTTCGCCAGCATGTTGCGGTGGGTCAGCATTGCGCCTTTCGCCACGCCGGTGGTACCGCCGGTATACTGCAGGAACGCGAGATCTTCTGAGACCACTTCCGGCTTAACGTACTGCATACGATAGCCCGCATGCAGCGCGCGGCGGAAGGAGATAGCGTCCGGCAGATGGTATTTTGGCACCAGACGTTTGACGTATTTGACGACAAAGTTAACCAGCGTGCCTTTGGCGGTAGAGAGCTGATCCCCCATGCGCGTCAGGATGACGTGTTTCACCTGGGTTTTGTCGACCACTTTTTCCAGCGTATGGGCAAAGTTGGACACAATGACAATCGCAACCGCGCCGCTGTCGTTCAGCTGATGCTCGAGCTCGCGCGGGGTATACAGCGGGTTGACGTTGACGACGATCATCCCGGCACGCAGGATACCGAACAGCGCCACCGGGTATTGCAGCAGGTTCGGCATCATCAGCGCGACGCGATCCCCTTTTTGCAGCCCCAGCCCTTCCTGCAGATACGCCGCAAACGCCCGGCTGCGCTCCTCCAGCTTACGGAACGTCATCACCTCGCCCATATTCACAAATGCGGGCTGATCCGCGTAGCGCCTTACCGAGTGTTCAAATAATTCCACCAGGGATTGATAACGGTCAGGATTGATCTCAGCAGGAACATCTGCGGGATAACGGTTAAGCCAAACCTTCTTCAATGCATCACCTCTGAAATGAGTGTTCGTCGTCATCACAACCCCGATAATAAACAGTTTGTTAACATTATATTAACTCAGCGTACCAGTTTATTAATTGTTCAGATTTAAGGTTGCGAAGCGCGTCACTCTTTTTTTTCGTTTTATCCGTAAAAAAACAGAGACAGCGGCTGAGCCGCTGTCTCTTTTCTAACAATAACAGTAAGTTACTCAGTAACGATCGTCTGTACCTGTGCAGGTCCCGGGTTATACCAGCCCCAGCCCGGGTAGCCGTAGCGATAAGGATGCGGACCCCACATCCACGGATCGATCGGCTGAGGCGGCATGATCACCTGCTGTGCCAGCCGCCAGCGCTTATAGCCGTTGACCTGCATGGTCATAAATTTATACGGCGTGCTGCCGATTTTGCCCTGTACGGCGCCGGTAATCGGCCCGACGACGGTCACCAGCTGTCCGCGAAAATCAACCGGATCGAGGAACCCGCTGACGTCCGCATAGATGCGCCCGCGGGAGGCCTCGCCCAGCACAGGCCGAGCGCCGCTGTCCAGCGGAACGGTGGCGATCTCCAGGCGGGTTTTCCCCTGCTGGTTCTGCACGTCGATCACTTTCCCACCAAAGCGGGCTTCCTGGCCGACGTACAGCTCAGGTGCATTCATCACCCGAACCAGATCCTGCTGTGGCGTCGGGCTGCTGCCCTTAATCGCATCAGGAACGGAAACGCATCCGCTCAGTGCTATGGCAACCGCGCCTGCCATAATAAGGCGTACTACTTTAGTCTGAACCGCCATGATGCGACTCCTTTTTCTCAGTTCCTGTTACTGAGAGTCACTCGCGGCCCGGAAGTTTCTTCCACGCGACGGTGTTTCGCAAATAAACCGGTTCCGCGAGTTCAACGGCCACGGTTTTTCCTGCTGCGAGCAGTTGGCTGGCAATCGGAAGCATATCTTCCGCAGCCGGCAGAAGCATGTTGCCGTCCACCAGCGTCAACCCGGTGTCGTTCGCCATCTCAGGCCACGCTGGCCAGCCCGTACCGACGGTCGCCCACTCGCCGGACAGCTGCTTCAGCCGTTCCGTCACCGCTTCCGGCTTAAGCACGGCTTCCGTCTCTTCACCGTGCCACACGCCCTGCTCGTCGCGGGTGTATTCGGCCCAGTAGACTTCGCCCATGCGGGCATCAATCGCTGCCAGGACGCGCGTTGCCCCGGTCATACGCCATGCGCCCTGTGCCATGGTGGCGAGGGTAGAGACGCCGATCATCGGCAGTTCGGCGCCCAGCGCTAGCCCCTGCGCAATGCCAATCCCGATGCGTACGCCCGTAAAGCTGCCGGGGCCGCGGCCAAAGGCCAGCGCGTCGAGGTCGGTTAAGGAGGTGTTGCCCTGGGTTAAAATGGCTTTTACCAGGGGGAGAATGCGTTGGGTGTGTTCCCGTGGGCACTCTTCGAAATGGGCAGAAACAGCACCGTTGTTCAACAGAGCAACAGAGCAAGCCTCTGTCGCGGTATCAATAGCCAGAATTCGCATCAGTCGTCGCGCTCTCGCAAGGGTCAGTCACAAAATGGCGCGCATCTTAGCACACTCCGGGGTAAATTACTCCGCCGTTGGGTTTGCCAGGAAACGCACCGCGCGTTTTATGTCCCGCGTCCGCGGTGCGGGCGGCAGGCTTGCAAGGAAGGTTGCCCCGTAAGGACGCATCACCAGCCGGTTATCGCAGATGACCAGCACGCCGCGATCGGTGACGTCACGGATTAAGCGCCCTACCCCTTGCTTAAGCGTAATGACCGCATCCGGCAGCTGAACCTCGTCAAACGGATCGCCGCCGCGCAGGCGGCAGTCTTCCATCCGTGCCTTCAGCAGCGGATCGTCCGGGGAGGTAAACGGCAGCTTATCAATGATCACCAGCGAAAGCGTGTCGCCGCGCACGTCCACCCCTTCCCAGAAGCTGCTGGTTGCGACCAGCAGGGCGTTACCGGCGCTAACGAACTGCTGCAGCAGCTGGCCTTTGCTGGTTTCGCCCTGCAGCAGCACCGGTAGCGTCATGGTGGCGCGGAACTGCTCGGCGAGGTCGCGCATCATGGCGTGGGAGGTGCAGAGCATAAAGCAGCGGCCGTTATTGGCCTCGATCATCGGCTTCAGCATCGCTGCCAGCAGCCGGGCCGCACCCGGCTGGTTGGGAAGCGGCAGATTGCGCGGCACGCAGAGCAGCGCCTGCTTTTCGTAATCGAACGGGCTGGGCAGAAGCAGCGATTCCGCCTGCTCGATGCCGAGGCGCTCGGTGAAGTGGTGCAGGTCGTCATTCACCGACAGGGTTGCCGACGTGAAGATCCAGCTGCCCGGCTTTTGCGCCATCACCTCTTTAAATTTATCCGCCACCGTCAGCGGCGTGAGCGCCAGGGTAAAGTGGCGCGAAGTGCACTCGTACCAGTAGCTGTAACCCGGCTGGTTAATCTCTTTCAGCCGTTTGAGCCGCCCGCGATAGAGCGTGGCGCGTTCGAAGGCCGCGTCCAGCAGCGCGGAACGGCCGAGCGACAGTTTCGCCACGTCATAGCAGAGCTCAAGCGCATCATCAAGCAGCAGCAGCGCGCGCTGGATGTTTTTGTCCGCCAGCAGCTCGCGCAGGTTTCCGCGATAGCCCGGCTCGCCAAGCTGTAAACGAAAATCCTGCGCGCTCTGCGCCAGACGGTCGGCGCACTTCTGCAGCTGCTGGGTATCTTTGAGTTCGGTCCGGTACGCAATGGTGAAATCTTTCGCCAGATCCTGCAGCTGGCGGCTGGAGAGCGACTGCCCAAAATACTGGCTGGCGATGTCCGGAAGCTGGTGGGCTTCGTCGAAGATCATCACGTCCGCTTCCGGGATCAGCTCACCAAAGCCGCTGTCCTTGACGACCATATCCGCGAGGAACAGATGGTGGTTCACCACCACCACATCCGCATCCATCGCCGTTTTGCGCGCTTTCACCACGAAGCAGTCTTTATACAGCGGGCAGTCGCTGCCGAGGCAGTTGTCGTTGGTGCTGGTCACCAGCGGCCAGGCGGGAGAGTCTTCCGGCACGCTCGCGCAGGTGCTGATATCGCCCTCTTCGGTCTGGTTCGCCCAGGCGCGAAGGATAATGACGTCGCTCAGGGTTTGCACCGGCAGGTCACCGCCCGCCAGCGCCTGCTGCTCAAGGCGTTCCAGGCAGAGATAGTTGGAGCGTCCCTTCAGCAGGGCCAGACGGCCTTTATATTTCAGCGCCTTTGCCACCGTGGGCAAATCGCGGCTGTAGAGCTGGTCCTGCAGCGCTTTCGAACCGGTGGAGATAATCACCTTTTTTTTCGCCCGCAGCGCTGGCGCAAGGTAAGCATAGGTTTTACCCGTGCCGGTACCCGCTTCGACCACCAGCGGCTGAGCCTTATCGATGGCGCGTGCAACGGCGTGCGCCATCTGTCGCTGAGGCTCACGGGGTTTGAAGCCGGGGATAGCCTGCGCTAATTGACCTTCAGGGGAAAAATCGTCTGCCACGGTGCTCTCTCACTGTATTTTTGCACAGGGATTATGTCAGCCCATCCTCTCCTGTGCCACCCCAAATAGTGACGACACGAGAACAATATGGCAGTCTTGCCGCCTGACGACGAAAAATAACGAGGAAACGTTTATGACAATTGTGCGCATTGATGCCGAAGCCCGCTGGTCTGATGTGGTGATCCACAACCAGACGCTCTACTACACCGGCGTCCCGGCGAACCTTGACGCGGATGCGTTTGAGCAGACGGCCAATACCCTGGCGCAGATTGACGCGGTGCTGGAAAAACAGGGCAGCGACAAATCCCGCATTCTGGATGCGACGATTTTCCTGGCGAACAAAGATGACTTCGCGGCAATGAACAAAGCCTGGGATGCGTGGGTGGTGGCGGGTCACGCGCCTGTACGCTGCACCGTACAGGCCACGCTGATGAAGCCGGAATACAAGGTAGAGATTAAGATTATCGCGGCGGTTTAAGCCCGATTACTCTTCATCTTCATCCTCGAAACGCGCCACGATCCGCTCGCCGGTATGCGTGGCGCGCAGTTCTTCCGCCACCTGGGAAATCGCCTGTCCGCTGCTCATCCCCTGGGACATCAGTTCCTGAATTCGCTCAACCGCTTTCTGCTGCTGTTCATGGCTCAGAGAAGGTAAACCTGCAAACATCGTCAACTCCTGCTAAATTATTCGCGCTAATTATTTCACGCTGCCCGGTAGTATGCCACACATGAACATGCGCTTCCCCACTGTTATTACCCTGCCCTGGCGGACAGACGCCGCTGAATACTGGTTTGCCCGCCTGAGCCATCTTCCGTTTGCGATGCTGTTGCACTCCGGCCATGCGGACCATCCCTACAGCCGCTTTGATATTCTGGTCGCCGATCCGCTGAAGACGCTGACAACCGATGACCTGTCGCTGACGGACGATCCGCTGGTGCAGCTTCAGCAGGCCATTAACGCGCTGGGCTTATCCGCTACGCCAAACCCGGACCTTCCCTTTCAGGGAGGCGCGCTGGGCCTGTTTGGCTATGATTTGGGCCGCCGTTTTGAAACGCTGCCCGAGCGTGCGCAGGCTGATATTTCCCTGCCAGATATGGCCGTGGGGCTGTATGACTGGGCGTTAATCGTCGATCACCTGAAAAAAACGGTTTCCCTGCTGAGCCATCGTGACGTCCAGGCGCGACGGGCGTGGCTTGAGGCGCAGCAGGCTGCACCCGCAGAGACGTTCACGCTAACCTCCGGCTGGCGCTCCAACATGAGCGCTGCGGAATATGCCGAAAAATTCGCGCGCGTTCAGGCGTATCTGCAAAGCGGCGACTGCTACCAGGTTAACCTCGCTCAGCGCTTCCAGGCGACCTATCGGGGAGATGAGTGGCAGGCGTTTACCCGCCTAAATGCCAGCAACAAGGCACCGTTTAGCGCGTTTGTTCGTCTGGATCAGGGGGCGATCCTCAGCCTGTCGCCCGAGCGCTTTATCCATCTGGCGGAGGGGACCATTCAAACCCGCCCGATTAAGGGCACGCTGCCACGCCTTGCCGATCCCGACGCCGACCGTCAGCAGGCGGAAAAGCTGGCCGCCTCGCCAAAAGACCGCGCCGAAAACCTGATGATTGTCGATCTGATGCGTAACGACATTGGCCGGGTGGCCGTGCCGGGCAGCGTCCGCGTGCCGGAACTGTTTGTCGTCGAGCCTTTCCCGGCGGTGCATCATCTGGTCAGCACCATTACCGCGCAGTTGCCAGACTCGCGCACGGCCTGCGACCTGCTGCGCGCCGCGTTCCCGGGCGGCTCCATCACCGGTGCGCCGAAGGTGCGGGCAATGGAGATCATTGATGAACTGGAGCCCCACCGGCGCAATGCCTGGTGCGGCAGCATCGGCTATATCAGCCTGTGCGGCACGCTGGATACCAGCATTACCATCCGCACGCTGACCGCCTGCAACGGAAACCTTTACTGTTCGGCCGGGGGCGGGATTGTTGCCGATAGTCAGGTCGATGCGGAATATCAGGAAACCTTTGATAAAGTTAACCGTATCCTGAAACTACTGGAGTAATCACGGGTGGAAAAAGAGAATCTGACGCTGGATGACTTTTTATCGCGTTTTCAGCTACTAAGACCGCAGGTGAGCCGCGAGGCGCTGAATCAGCGTCAGGCGGCCGTGCTGATCCCGGTCGTGCGTCGCGCGAAGCCGGGCCTGCTGCTCACCCAGCGTTCCGCCCATTTACGTAAGCATGCCGGTCAGGTCGCTTTTCCGGGGGGCGCGGTAGACAGCTCCGACGCCTCGCTGATTGCCGCCGCGCTGCGCGAAGCGCAGGAAGAGGTGGCCATTCCGCCGGAGGCCGTTGAGGTCATCGGCGTGCTGCCGCCCGTCGACAGCGTTACCGGTTTCCAGGTCACGCCGGTGGTGGGCATTATCCCGCCAGGTCTGCAGTATCACGCCAGCGTCGATGAAGTCTCTGCGGTGTTTGAAATGCCGCTGGATGAAGCCCTTCGACTGAGTCGTTACCACCCGCTGGATATTCAGCGTCGTGGGCATGACCATCGGGTCTGGTTGTCCTGGTATCAGCATTATTTTGTCTGGGGCATGACGGCGGGCATCATTCGTGAACTGGCGCTGCAGATCGGCCTGAAACCTTGACTATACTTTACATTCCGCCCTCTTCTGCCAGGTTTGCGATCTGCGTCGCGCTATTAGCAAAACCCATCGTTAACCATTAGTTTAATTCATGTGAATAGTTAAGCCGAGGTCGGTGTTCCCTCTTACACTATGCGCAGTTATAACATCGTTACTGGAACCCCGGTAACCCTGTCAGGAGTGTGAAAGTGATTAGTATATTCGACATGTTCAAAGTGGGAATTGGCCCTTCGTCTTCCCATACTGTTGGCCCGATGAAGGCCGGTAAACAGTTCGTCGATGATCTGGTCGAAAAAGGATTACTGGAAAGCGTTACCCGTGTCGCCGTGGATGTTTACGGCTCGCTGTCATTAACGGGTAAAGGCCACCACACCGATATCGCCATTATTATGGGTCTGGCAGGCAATATGCCGGATACCGTTGATATTGATGCCATTCCGGCATTCATCCGCGACGTGGAAACACGCGGCCGCCTGCTGCTGGCAAACGGCCAGCAGGAAGTCGATTTCCCGCAGGATGACGGCATGCGTTTTCGCAGCGACAACCTGCCGCTGCATGAAAACGGCATGACCATTCACGCTTATAGCGGTGAAAAAGAGATCTACAGCAAAACGTACTACTCCATCGGCGGTGGTTTCATCGTGGATGAAGAGCATTTTGGCAAAGACAGCGTCGGCGACGTCAGCGTGCCGTACCCGTTCAAATCGGCGACCGAGATGCTGGGCTACTGCAAACAGACCGGTCTTTCCCTCTCCGGCATGGTGATGCAGAACGAACTGGCCCTGCACAGCAAACAAGAGATTGAAGACTATTTTGCCAACGTCTGGCAAACCATGCGCGCCTGTATCGATCGCGGGATGAACACCGAAGGCGTGCTGCCGGGTCCACTGCGCGTGCCGCGTCGTGCCTCTGCTCTGCGCCGTATGCTGGTAACCACGGACAAATTCTCCAACGACCCGATGAACGTGGTCGACTGGGTGAATATGTTTGCGCTTGCGGTTAACGAAGAGAACGCCGCCGGGGGCCGCGTCGTGACGGCGCCAACCAACGGCGCGTGCGGCATTGTTCCTGCGGTGCTGGCGTATTACGACCACTTTATTGAGCCCGTGACGCCGGACATCTATATCCGTTACTTCCTGGCGGCAGGTGCCATCGGCGCGCTGTACAAGATGAATGCCTCCATCTCCGGTGCGGAAGTGGGCTGTCAGGGTGAAGTCGGCGTGGCCTGCTCCATGGCGGCGGCGGGTCTGGCAGAGCTGTTGGGTGCAAGCCCTGAGCAGGTCTGCGTGGCGGCTGAAATCGGTATGGAACATAACCTCGGTCTGACCTGCGACCCGGTCGCGGGCCAGGTGCAGGTGCCGTGCATTGAGCGTAACGCGATTGCCTCGGTGAAAGCCATCAACGCCTCTCGTATGGCGATGCGCCGTACCAGCGAACCTCGCGTATCGCTGGATAAGGTGATTGAAACCATGTACGAAACGGGCAAAGACATGAACGCGAAATACCGCGAGACGTCCCGCGGTGG
The DNA here is from genome assembly GCF_019584165.1 of Enterobacter sp. EC_64. Lineage (NCBI taxonomy): Bacteria > Pseudomonadati > Pseudomonadota > Gammaproteobacteria > Enterobacterales > Enterobacteriaceae > Enterobacter > Enterobacter sp. EC_64. The sequence goes on along the minus strand of NZ_VDAS01000006.1, from coordinate 83,965 downwards.
CCTGGCCATTAAGGTGCAGTGCGACTAATACTGCCTTTCGCCCATCTGCAACGGATGGGCGAATTTCTCTCTTCTTCCTCGTCTCCTTCTGCTTTCCCCACTACACTTTGACTGTTGCGTCCGGCTTTTGTGGCTGGTGGCTTACCAGGCGACCGTTCATGCAAACTGCACAAACGATCATTAAAAATTATCGCCGAAAACGCGTTATCGTCTGTGTGACGGTTGCGCTCCTCACGCTCATCCTGACGCTAGGCATTCGATTTATCTCCCAGCGCAACGTTAACCAACAGCGGATCCTCGATTTTACCAGCCATACCGTTCGCGCCCTTGATAACGTTCTGCTTTCCCTGGAAAACCACCGCAACGTGCTGCAGCCGCTGGTGGGGCAGCCCTGCCTGCAGGTGCAACTGGCGCTGCGGCAGCAGGCAGCCATTTTGCAGACGGTACGCTCCATTGCCCTGATCGAAGACGGTATCCTGTATTGTTCGAGTATTTTCGGCAGCCGCAGCGAGCCTGTGCGTGACGTCCTTCAGGAGCTCCCTGCCAGCACGGCGAAGCTGATTTTATCGACCGACCCGTGGCTGCTTAAGGGCAGCCCTGTTTTGATCCAGTGGTATCCCGTCTCTCAGGACGGTGAAGATGGCGTCGTCGAGATTATCAATATCGACCTGATCGCCAGAATGATCCTTGAGCCCCAGCGTCCGCTCATCAATGACGTGGTGCTGACAGTCGGCGATCGGTTTTTACGCTACGGTCAACGCGTCACCGACAGCCTGACGTTTGATGAGGAGAGCGCCCTTTTCCAGCAGTCTTCAACCCAAAATCCTTTCACCATTACGGTCAGCGGACCTGGCCCCGGTGAGTTAGCCTTAAAAAGCCTGCCCGCCCAGCTGCCGCTGGGGCTTATGCTCAGCCTGCTGCTGGGCTATCTCGCCTGGCTGGCGACGGCAAACCGGATGAGCTTTACGTGGGAGATCGATATGGGCATTGCGGCGCGGGAATTTGAGCTTTTCTGCCAGCCGCTGGTGAATGCCCGCACCCAGGCGTGCACTGGCGTGGAGATCCTGCTGCGCTGGAATAATCCCCGTCAGGGTTGGATCACCCCGGAGGTGTTTATCCCTCTGGCAGAAGAACATAACCAGATTGTCCCCCTGACCCGCTACGTCATCGCCGAAACGGTGCGCCAGATAGGCTACTTCCCGTCCAGCCCCGGTTTTCACATCGGCATTAACGTCGCCGCCAGCCATTTCCGCCACGCAGTATTGATACAGGATCTGAACCGTCTCTGGTTCAGCGCCTGTCCGCGCCAACAGCTGGTAATTGAACTCACGGAACGGGATGCGCTGCTGGACGCGGATTATCGCATCGTGCGCGAACTGCATCGCAAGGGCGTGAAGCTTGCTATCGACGATTTCGGCACCGGGAACAGCTCCCTCTCCTGGCTTGAAAAGCTGCACCCGGACGTCCTGAAGATTGACCAGTCTTTTACGACCGCCATCGGCACCGATGCCGTGAATTCAACGGTGACGGATATGATTATTGCGCTGGGCCAGCGGCTGAATATCGAGCTGGTGGCGGAAGGGGTTGAGACAGAGGAGCAGGCGCGCTATTTACGCCGTCACGGCGTACCTGTGCTGCAGGGATTTTTCTATGCGCGGCCGATGCCGCTGCGGGACTTTCCAGACTGGCTGGCGGGAAGTGCTCCCCCGCCAGCGCGTCATAATGGGCACATCGTGCCCTTAATGCCGCTGCGTTAAGCAGACTTACTCATCTTCATCGTGGGCAGATTGTTCTTTAACAATGCGGACCATATCAACGCGATAGTCGTTGGCTTCGACAATGGTAATGTGCAGCGGCGGCAGCTCAATCACATCGCCGACGCGCGGGATCTGCCCGTTCACGGCGATAACCAGACCGGCAACGGTCGCGATGTCTTCTTCATCGTTGACCACGTTTTCCAGCCCCAGCGTGTGCGAGAGCGCGTGCAGGTCGGTCGTACCTTTAACCAGCCAGCCTTCGCCGTCGGCAACAATTTCCGGCGTTTCGTCTTCATCCGGGAATTCACCGGCAATCGCTTCCAGCACGTCCAGCGGCGTCACCAGCCCCTGCACCACGCCAAACTCGTTGGTGACGATAACAAAGCTACCGCGCGCGCGGCGCAGCACACCGAGCAGGTTGATCGGATCCAGCGTTTCCGGCACCACAATCGCAGGCGATGCGGCAGCAACGGCTTCGACGTTAACGCCTTCTTCCAGAGCGACCAGCATCTCTTTTGCCCTGACCACGCCGATGATCTCATCCAGCTCGCCGCGACACACCGGGAACAGGCTGTGCGGTGAAGAGAGCAGCTGCTGGCGAATTTCATCCACGCTCAGGTTAGCATCGACCCAGCTGATCTCCCCGCGCGGCGTCATGATGCCGCGCAGCGAACGGGAGGCCAGAGAGAGCACGCCGTTAATCATGTAGCGTTCCTGTTCCACAAACGCCCCTTCCGGCACCGGAACCGGGTTGTGGTTTTCGGAATCAGACTGAACGTTCACCTGACGACGGCCGCCCATCAGACGCAGAATGGCATCCGCGGTACGGGCGCGCAGCGGCTGATTTGACTGCTGCTTAATAAAGTTACGACGCGCAATCTGGTTGAACAGCTCGATCAGGATCGAGAAGCCAATCGCAGCGTACAGGTAACCTTTCGGAATATGGAAGCCAAAGCCTTCCGCCACCAGGCTCAGACCAATCATCAGCAGGAAGCTCAGACACAGCACCACCACCGTCGGATGCTGGTTCACGAAACGCGTCAGCGGTTTCGACGCCAGCAGCATGACCGCCATCGCAATAACCACCGCCGCCATCATGACCGGCAGATGGTTCACCATGCCGACCGCCGTGATCACCGCATCCAGCGAGAAGACCGCATCCAGCACCACGATCTGCAGCACCACCACCCAGAAGCTGGCATACCCTTTACCGTGACCATCATCGTGCTGCCGGTTTTCCAGCCGCTCATGGAGCTCTGTCGTCGCTTTGAAGAGCAGGAATATCCCCCCGATCAGCATGATCAAATCACGGCCGGAGAAGGTGTAATCCATGACGGAGAACAACGGTTTGGTCAGCGTGACCATCCACGAGATAACGGAGAGCAGACCCAGTCGCATGACCAGCGCCAGCGAGAGACCAATCAGACGCGCTTTATCACGCTGTTTTGGCGGCAACTTATCCGCAAGGATGGCGATAAACACCAGGTTATCGATGCCGAGAACAATCTCCAGCACCACCAGCGTGAGCAATCCTACCCAGATTGACGGGTCCATTAAGAATTCCATGACAAGCTCCTGCTAAAGGAATGACGAAACGGTGCCCCACTCAACGTGGGCAAAACAGAGGCAGACAGAGTCGATACGTGGCGAGGATCGCCGGTGAAAAAGGCGCGAAATGGCCTTAAAGATGACTGACGTCGGTGACGGTCCATATAGTGGGCTGTAGCCCTATACTCCTGAACAATTAAACGGAGGCTAAACATATCAGACACAATGCATTTTTAGCAAAGATTTACGTTCCTTTGCAAAGATCTGTAACACAGTGGCTGTACCCTTAAGATAAATCTGTCGCGCGTGGCTAAATTACGGATCTTCATCACATAAATTATTTTTTCACTATCTAAAATAATTCGCGGAAGTCTTAGTTTTTGAACTCTAACCCTTATCTGAATCGATTCGGTTCGCCAATACGATTCTCAGTACGACTGCCCGGCAGGCGTATTAATGATAATAAAAGGAGGTAGCAAGTGACCATTGCTATTGTCATAGGCACACATGGTTGGGCTGCTGAGCAGCTACTCAAAACGGCAGAGATGCTGTTGGGCGAGCAGGAAAACGTCGGCTGGATCGATTTCGTTCCCGGTGAAAACGCCGAGACGCTGATTGAGAAGTACAACGCTCAACTCGCGAAGCTGGATACCAGCAAGGGCGTGCTGTTTCTCGTTGATACATGGGGCGGCAGCCCGTTCAATGCTGCCAGCCGCATTGTCGTCGATAAAGAGCACTATGAAGTTGTCGCCGGGGTCAATATCCCCATGCTGGTGGAAACCTTCATGGCGCGCGACGACAATCCGTCTTTCGACGAGCTGGTGGCCCTGGCCGTTGAAACGGGCCGTGAAGGGGTGAAAGCCCTGAAAGCACAGCCGGTGGAAAAACCTGCCCCTGCGCCCGCAGCGGCACCGAAAGCGGCAGCGCCTGCAAAACCGATGGGTCCGAATGATTACATGGTGATTGGCCTTGCGCGTATTGATGACCGCCTCATCCACGGTCAGGTTGCCACGCGCTGGACCAAAGAGACCAACGTTCAACGTATTATCGTAGTCAGCGACGAAGTGGCCGCCGACACCGTTCGTAAAACCCTTCTGACTCAGGTTGCTCCGCCTGGCGTTACCGCGCACGTCGTGGATGTCGCCAAGATGATCCGCGTTTACAACAACCCGAAATATGCGGGCGAACGCGTAATGCTCCTGTTCACTAACCCGACAGACGTTGAGCGCATTGTTGAAGGCGGCGTGAAAATCACCTCCGTTAACATTGGTGGTATGGCCTTCCGTCAGGGCAAAACGCAGGTCAACAACGCCATTTCAGTCGATGCGAAAGATATCGAGGCATTCAACAAGCTGAATGCGCGCGGTATTGAGCTGGAAGCCCGTAAGGTTTCCACGGATCAAAAACTGAAAATGATGGATTTGATCGGCAAAGTTGGGAAATAAGCCCGCGCCGGTTCTCACATAAAGTTTATGTAATAGGAGAAGTGCAATGGAGATTACCACTCTTCAGATTGTACTGGTGTTCGTCGTCGCATGTATTGCGGGTATGGAATCCGTACTTGATGAATTTCAGTTCCACCGCCCTCTGGTGGCCTGTACGCTGATTGGGGCCGTTCTGGGTGACATGAAAACCGGTATCATCATCGGTGGTACCCTGGAAATGATCGCCCTGGGCTGGATGAACATCGGTGCGGCAGTTGCGCCTGATGCCGCGCTGGCCTCTATCATTTCGACCGTTCTGGTTATTGCCGGTCACCAGAGTATTGGTGCAGGTATCGCCCTGGCGATCCCACTGGCAGCCGCAGGCCAGGTTCTGACCATCATTGTTCGTACTATCACCGTAGCCTTCCAGCACGCAGCGGATAAGGCCGCCGAAAACGGCAACCTCACGGCACTGTCGTGGATCCACGTTTCTTCCCTGTTCCTGCAGGCGATGCGTATCGCGATCCCGGCGGTTATCGTTGCGATCTCCGTCGGTACCAGTGAAGTCCAGAGCATGCTGAACGCCATTCCTGAAGTGGTCACCGGCGGTCTGAACATCGCGGGCGGCATGATCGTGGTCGTTGGTTATGCGATGGTCATCAACATGATGCGCGCAGGCTACCTGATGCCGTTCTTCTACCTCGGCTTCGTGACCGCGGCATTCACCAACTTCAACCTGGTTGCACTGGGTGTGATTGGTGCGGTAATGGCGATTCTCTACATCCAGCTCAGCCCGAAATATAACCGCGTCGCGGGTGCCCCAGCGCAGGCTGCTGGTAACAACGATCTCGATAACGAACTGGACTAACAGGTGAGCGACATGGTTGATATGACAAAAACTACCACCGAGAAAAAACTCACTCCGGGTGATATTCGTGGCGTGTTCATCCGTTCTAACCTGTTTCAGGGTTCATGGAACTTCGAACGTATGCAGGCGCTGGGTTTCTGCTTCTCCATGGTTCCGGCGATCAAACGCCTGTATCCGGAAAACAACGAAGCGCGCCGTCAGGCCATCAAGCGTCACCTGGAATTCTTTAACACCCATCCTTACGTTGCGGCCCCCGTTCTGGGCGTAACGCTGGCGATGGAAGAGCAGCGTGCGAACGGCGCAGAGATTGACGACGGTGCCATCAACGGTATCAAAGTCGGCCTGATGGGCCCGTTGGCCGGCGTCGGTGACCCGATCTTCTGGGGTACCGTGCGTCCGGTGTTCGCGGCGCTGGGTGCCGGTATCGCGATGAGCGGCAGCCTGCTTGGCCCTCTGCTGTTCTTCATCCTGTTCAACGCCGTGCGTCTGCTGACCCGTTACTACGGCGTGGCCTACGGCTACCGTAAAGGGGTGGACATCGTTAAGGACATGGGCGGTGGCTTCCTGCAGAAACTGACTGAGGGGGCGTCAATCCTCGGCCTGTTTGTCATGGGGGCACTGGTTAACAAGTGGACGCACGTGAACATCCCGCTGGTGGTATCGACCATCACCGGACAGGATGGTCAGACCCGCGTCACCACCGTGCAGACGATTCTGGACCAGCTGATGCCGGGCCTGGTCCCGCTGCTGTTGACCTTCGCCTGTATGTGGCTGCTGCGTAAGAAAGTGAACCCGCTGTGGATTATCGTTGGCTTCTTCGTCATCGGTATCGCGGGTTACGCCGTCGGCCTGCTGGGTCTGTAATGCAATAACGTTAGACGCCGGGGGCTTGCCCCCGGTTTTTTATTGGTTATCTGGAGGAAGAATGACTGTCACGGACATCGTACTGGTTTTATTTATTATTGCCCTTCTGGCTTATGCGATCTATGACGAGTTCATCATGCCGCGCCGTCACGGCGAGACGCTGCTCTCCCTTCCCCTGCTACGACGCGGGCGCGTGGATGCCTTTATCTTCGTGGGCCTCATCGCCATTCTTATTTACAATAACGTCACCAGCCATGGTGCATTATTAACCACATGGTTATTATGTGCGCTGGCATTAATGGCGATTTATCTGTTCTGGATCCGCACGCCGAAAATCATTTTTAAATCCCACGGATTCTTCTTCGCCAATGTATGGATAGAATATAACCGTATTAAAGAGATGAATTTATCCGAGGACGGCGTACTGGTGATGCAATTAGAACAACGCCGCCTGCTTATTCGGGTGAAGAATATTGATGACCTGGAAAAGATATACAAGTTACTTGTTAAAACTCAATGACTTAGCTATATAGCAATGGCTATATCCTGTGTTTATTTTGCGCAAGCAATATAGCCAAAGCTATATCCCCACCGCTAATTTGAACGCTATTTGTTAACGATATTTTCACGATTAAAGACAAATGAAAATCGTTATCAACAAACGATTTAAATAATGCCTTTTCATTGTTGTTTTATATTCTCAAAATATGTTAAGGTTGCGCCCGTCGTTGGGGAGTAGCCGATTTCCTGTTCGCAGGAAATGTACGTGTCAACATACTCGTTGAAAAACGTGGCACGTACGGATCGCTTACCGCATGTCTTATGTGCGTTGCGATCAGGCGAGACCATAGATACATCAACTGCTGTTTACTGGGGGCAGTGATGTGTCATATGGATATCCCCGGTCTGGACGCTGTTATGAATATCTCCGCTACGATCCTTCTCGCTTTTGGCATGTCCATGGACGCGTTTGCTGCTTCCATCGGAAAAGGCGCCACGCTCCACAAACCTAAATTCTCAGAAGCTCTGCGTACCGGCCTGATTTTTGGCGCTATCGAAACGCTGACCCCGCTTCTCGGCTGGGGACTTGGCATGCTCGCCAGCCAGTTCGTGCTGGAGTGGAACCACTGGATTGCCTTCGTCCTTCTGGTGTTTCTCGGTGGCCGAATGGTCATTGAAGGTTTTCGCGGCGCCGATGATGAAGACGAGGAGCCGCAGCACCGCCACGGCTTCTGGCTGCTGGTCACCACGGCCATTGCCACCAGCCTTGATGCGATGGCCGTCGGCGTCGGTCTGGCATTTTTGCAGGTCAATATTATCGCCACCGCGCTGGCTATTGGCTGTGCAACCCTGATTATGTCCACGCTGGGCATGATGGTCGGACGGTTTATCGGCCCGCTGCTGGGTAAACGCGCCGAGATCCTCGGGGGGATTGTGCTGATTGGCATTGGTGCCCAGATCCTCTGGGCACACTTCGCCGGTTAATCTTCGCGCTGCCAGATGTGGATGCTGAAGTCCGTCTGGCAGCGAAATGTTGAGTGTGCCGCTAACGTTTCCCATACCTCAGGTTTTGCCCGCCACGCGAACGGCGTCATCTGCAATAACGCGACGGCCTCTTCCCCTTTCAGCGTCATTTCGTACGCCACCGATTCCGCCTGCTTTAGGGTAAAACCGGCCAGCTGTTCAGAATGAGGGGCATGGAGACGCACTTCGTCGTAGATCAGCCCTTTCAGCTCCATCAGATGACGCGGACCTGGCGTCACGGTGACCACCCATCCGCCCGGTTTAACGACGCGCGCCAGCTCCTCCGCCTTACACGGCGCGTAGATGCGGATAACCGCGTCCATGCTGGCATCGTCAAACGGCAGCCGGTGGCTGGACGCCACGCAGAACGTCACGTTGGTATAACGTTTTGCCGCCGCGCGAATGGCCACTTTCGACACGTCCAGACCGAATGTCTGTGCGCCCTTCTCACGAGCAACCTCCGCAAACCGTGCGGTGTAGTACCCTTCCCCACAGCCGATATCGAGCATGGCGGTGGCGGAAGCCGGCAGAATGTCATTCAGCCTCTGCGCGACGGTCTCCCGCAGCGGCAGATAGTGCCCGGCATCGAGAAACGCGCGGCGCGCCCGCATCATCTCTGCACTGTCGCCAGGATCGCGCGAGCGCTTATGCTGCACCGGCAGAAGATTCACGTAGCCTTCTTTTGCCTGGTCAAACTGATGCCCCTGCGGACAGGTATAACGTTTATCTGAGTAGGTCAGGGGGGCGTGACAAAGGGGACAGCTGAAGGACATGGCTACTCCGGAGCATAATCAAAGGGCGAAGTGTACCGCTATTCGCCCCTGTTATAAACGCCCGGTTAGCGCATGACGATAAGGTGATCGGACCCCGCCGGTAATCCGTCAGGTTTGATATTCTCCAGACGCAGCACGTTACCCATAATCTCGCTGAAGACAGGCGCGGAGACGGCACCGCCGTAGTAGGCCCCGTTTTGCGGATCGTTAATCACCACCACCAGAGCAAAACGCGGATTGCTGGCAGGCGCAACGCCCGCGGTGTAGGCGACGTATTTATCGACATACTTCCCGCTATCGTCAATTTTCTTCGCCGTGCCGGTTTTCACCGCCACCCGGTAATCACGCACGGCAGCCTTAACGCCACCGCCGCCCGGCAGCGCAACGCTCTCCATCATGTGCTCCACTTCGTGCGCAATCTCTTCCGGCATGACGCGGTGCCCGATAACGGGGGGATCGATGCGGGTGATGGAGAGAGGACGCTCAAGCCCGAACCCGCCAATCGTGGCGTAGACGTGGGCCAGCTGGAGCGGCGTGACCATCAGCCCGTAGCCGAAGGCAAAGGTCGCGCGATCGAGCTGGCTCCAGTATTTACGCTGTGGCAACAGCCCCGAGCTTTCCCCTGTTAAGCCAAGCCCCGTATTGGTGCCAAAACCAAAGTTTCGATAGGTATCAATAAGGTGCTGAACGGGCATCGCCAGAGAAAGCCGGGAAACGCCGGTGTCGCTCGATTTTTGCAGGATCCCGGTCATCGTCAGCTCAGGGTAATAGCCCACGTCGCGAATGCGATGCCCGTCAAGGGTATACGGATGGGTGTCAATCACGCTGTCCGGCTGGACCAGGCCCTGCTGCAGGGCCGTCATCAGCACCAGCGGCTTGACGGTCGAACCGGGTTCGAACGTATCGCTGATCGCGCGGTTGCGGAAATCATTTATCGTCGCGCCTTCCCGATTATTGGGATTGAAATCCGGATAGCTCGCCATCGCGAGTATTTCCCCGGTTGGGATATTAATTAATACCGATGCCCCCGACTCGGCCTTGTTCCAGGCCACGGCATTGTCGAGCGCATCTTCGGTGATGGTTTGCAGCCGCTCGTCAATACTTAACTGAATGTTATGCGCCGGTGAGGGCGCGATTTCTGTCAGGTTTTCAACCACGCGCCCGTAGCGATCTTCCCTTACCTGACGCACGCCCGGCTTGCCGGTGAGTTGGGCGTTGAAGCTCTTTTCCACTCCTTCAATGCCCTGCCCGTCAATATTGGTGAAACCAATCAGGTTCGCAGCCACATGGCCAGCAGGATAAAAACGGCGGGACTCGTCGCGTAAATTGATGCCGGGCAGATTCAGTTTATCGATCCACTTTGCCTGTGCCGGATCGACCTGGCGGGCAAGGTAAATAAAACGCCCCTGCGGGTTGGCGTTGATGCGTGCCGAGAGCGTGCCGAGGGAGAGATGCAGCGCGCTGGCCAGCGCCTGCCAGCGCTCATCAAGGTTGACGCCCCCTTTTGCCAGCACCGTCTTAGGATCGGCCCAGACGGCCTGGACAGGCACGCTCACCGCCAGAGGGCGGCCCTCGCGATCCATTATCATGCCGCGCGGCGCATCAATCGCCAGCTGGCGGAGGGATCGCATATCTTCCTGCTTCACCAGATTGTCAGGCTTAATGATTTGCAGCCAGGCAACGCGACCCAGCAGAAAAGCCAGACTACAAAAAATAGCTAAACAGAGCAGCACAAAACGCGCCGGTGTGAAATTTCCGACGGTCGCTATCGATATCTTCTTCACCTGAACCCCAGGACTGTAAAACAACGCACTGATTTAACGGGAAAAGATGGGTTTAGGGTGGCAAAACAGTGCTACTAACCTCGCAGCTTTGCAACAAGTTACTAACAAGACCGTGGATGGTAATATTTTGAAAGATAAGGGACATAAAAAAGCCCCGCGACAGGCGAGGCTTTATGTCTGAGAGTGAAGTGCCGGGCACTTCAGTCAGCAGCGGTTCGATCAGATAGCAGTTACGTTAACTGCAGCTGGGCCTTTCTGGCCGTCCTGAATTTCGAACTCAACGTTCTGGCCTTCAGCCAGAGTTTTGAAGCCGTTACCCTGGATTGCAGAGAAGTGTACGAACACGTCTTTGCTGCCGTCAGCAGGAGTAATGAAACCAAAACCTTTAGACTCGTTGAACCACTTAACTTGACCTTTAATCTTTGCCATTTTGCAAAATTCCTTAGAGTGTTTTCTTAGCCCGCAGGCATTAACTGAGATAAAACTGAGACATTACTGCATGAGGCACTAATATAAGGTTCGGCAGAGAAGCGGTATTCAACGACAACGTGTTTACTCAGGACTTCTTTACTGAAAATGCCACACATAAACAGAACTGTACCTCGTTTGACCCAAAACGTGTTATCACACACTATGTTTAATATGGCAAGCCATTTTTAAACATGTCTCGATCCGCCGCACAAATTCGAACAGTGCCTGTCAGGTTTTGCACAATTATGCGCATCGCGTACAGACAGCCCTGCTGCATAACAAAGACCCAGCATTGCTTGCACAACCGCTGTAATCTAAGACTTTTTTAACATAGCTCATTCATTACGAACCGTCCAGCAACCAGGAAAAGAAATCTTTCGTCCTGATTGAGTTAGAACAATTTGTGAAAAGTTATGCTTAAATCATTGTAACGCGACCAAATTGTTTCAGAGAAAAAACACTGTTAAAAACCCGCTTCCATCTGTATTAAAATGCACCAGCGAATAAACAGCGTTATGCACCAAAATAATGAAATTTTTATGACTCTGCATCAAAAGAAGGCAAGCAAAACGTTTCGATAAAAATAAAACATTCCCAGGCGCGTTTACATCAAGAATATATGCAACAATTTATCGCTTCGTTTAGAAGGATAAATATTCACCAATTTTCAGTATCCTGAAAGAATGATTAACTGGTGCTAAATTATCGAGCACGTCAGTTAACTCCTGCACAGGTTCATCTAAAGCTTCATCTGCCAGTTCAAACACGCCCCAGTGAATGGGAAACGCCAGAGGGCAACCCAACTGCTGCCACAATGCCACCGCTGATTGCGGATCCATATGATGAACAGCCATGAACCATCGTGGGGCATAGGCACCAATCGGCAACGCGGCGGCATCTATCTGGCCCAGGCGTTCAGGAATCAACAACAGCTCAGGCGAATAGCCGGTATCACCGCTGAACCAGAAACGGTGATGCCGTCCTTCCATCACCCAGCCGCACCATAAGGAACGATTGCGGTTCCATGGCGTGCGCATGCTCCAGTGCTGTGCCGGCACGGCGGTCAGCGTCATCCCCTGCCAGGTGAAACTCTGCCACCAGTCGAGTTCGACCACGCGTTTTGCTCCCCGGCGACGAAACCAGTCGGCCAGGCCCAACGGAACGAAACAACAGACGTCGGGAAAGCGCTTGAGGATTCTGCGAATGGTTGCGTCATCAAGATGATCGTAATGATTATGGGAGATGACAACCGCATCAAGCTGATGAAGTTGCTCGACAGACAGTACGGGAGGCGTTTTGCGCTGGGGTCCCAGGAAAGGCAGCGGAGAAGCACGTCGTGAAAACACCGGATCGGTAAGAATGATATTGCCGTCCAGCTGCAGCAACACGCTCGCGTGTCCGAGCCACCACACCCCATCTTCATGAGATTGCGCCAGCTCAACGGGTTGCCACCACTGGCGGATGAAATCGTCATAACCCAGCGCGGGCGGCTTCGGTAAACCGGCCTCTTTGCGCGCTTTACGCCAACGGTCAAGGTCACCGGGTTGATGTCCGACAGGAAGGGTATTACGAAAACCGTTCGGGGTATGATGTTTCAGGGAGGGGTCATACCAGGGATTTTTCCAGACCACAGCCACCTCCCAGGACAAAAAAGATTAACGCTCAGCCACCAGGCGGATAAAGTCGTCTTCGTCTTTGTTATCTTCAGCGACCGCGTCTTTCGGCGCGTCTTTCTCTTCCGGTTCGTTAGCCTCGCAAAGACGGCGTAGCAATGCATTCTGGCGTTTTTGCTGATCGAGCAGCGCTTCCAGCAGTTCGATCTGCTCATTTGTACGCGAACTGGCCCGATTCACGAAAAACCAGATGACCAGCCCCACAAGCAGAACCACCAAAGAAATCATCAGGGATGCCATATTCAGCAACCCTGAATTCAGTAACTCACCCATTTCACCACCTCAATAAAAACGTCTATTTTACCACTGGCGTGAAGGAAGGAAATCACGTTGAGAAAAAATGTGTATTACCACGGAATAAATTTGTTGATTGCGCAAACGCCGCTAAAAAACTGTACATCCTGATCGCACATCACATTGATCGTCTGCGTCCATAACACCACGCACGCTATCAGTACGATAATCAGAATTACCCAGCGTATTTTTTTCACTCCACACTCCGTCTAAGGACCTGATGTAACGAGATTATCACGCTTATCTTAAACAAGGGCTAACTGCGCCACCATCGCGGTTTTTAAGAATGCTGCACTTGTTTCATTGCGTAAACACGTTACGCTAGCATTACGATAACAACGATAAAAGAGGTAATAATGCGATTCATCATTCGAACAATTATTGCACTGGCCCTTGTCTGGATTGGCCTTCTGTTAACGGGCTATGGTGTGCTTGTGGGGAGCACAGAAAACGCAGCCGGGTTAGGCATTCAGTGTAAATACCTAACCGCACAAGGAATGAGCACCGCCCAGTATCTGCATACTGACAGTGGGATCATTGGCTTAACCCAATGTCCTGTACTGCGTAAAACATCCGTCGTGATTGATAACGGCTAATCAGCCAGGTTCATGAGGCATAAAAAACGCCGCATCAGATGCGGCGTTTTTTCATTTCAGCAGGGATTAAAACGGGTAGTCGTGATAGCCCATCTGTTCAGAAATTTTACGTGCGGCAGTGTGCAGAATAGTCACATACTCATGCAGACGCTCTTCGGAGAAGCGTAAGGTTGGGAAAGAGATACTTAAGCCCGCAATCACCACCCCAAAGCGGTCAAATACCGGGACGCCGATACAGCGCAGCCCCTCTTCCTGCTCTTCGTTATCTTCGCCATACCCTTGCTCGCGCACGCGGTCGAGCACCGTCAGCAACGCTTCCGTACTGGTAATGGTTCGTTCCGTGCTGCGCTTGTATTCCACGCCTTCGAGGATCTGCTCCACTTCCTCGCGATCGCGCCACGCCAGCAGAACCTTACCAATCGCGGTACTGTAGAGCGGGTTGCGGCGCCCAATGCGCGAATACATGCGCAGATTGTACATGGAGTCGATTTTATGGATGTAAACAATGCTGTCTTCATCCAGCGCACCGAGATGAATGGTCTCTTTGGTCAGGCGAGAGATTTCACGCATCTGAATGTCCGCGCTGCGGATCAGGTCAACGTTTTGTAGCGCACGCGCCCCCAGTTCAAACAGCTTCAGCGTCAGAGAATATTTTTCAGACTCGCCTTCCTGCGCAACGTAACCCAGTGACTTCATGGTTTGTAAAAAGCGATAAACGGTGCTTTTTGACATCATCACGCGCTGCGACAGCTCTGTAATACCTATTTCACGCTCTTCTCCAAGCGCCTGTAAGATGCCAAACACCTTCAGCACGGAAGAAACAGAATCTGGTTGTTTATCCAAATCCGCAATAGCCATTTACCACCTCATAGCGAGTGTTTTATAAAAATCAGAACTGGTTTTTATTATAAGTTCCCGTCATGTCAGCTGCAATCAATCCGCGTTTACTTCGTTACAAATCTGCGACATATCGCGGCTGTAACAATGCTAAAATAGTTACCCTGAGAATAATTTCACGCTGAGCTTTTTACTCCTGATGGACAAGAATCTTTCCGATGGCCTGCCATTACCCCAGCGGTATGGCGCAATAGCGACCATCATTATCGGTATCTCCATGGCCGTCCTTGACGGCGCGATTGCCAACGTTGCCCTGCCAACCATCGCCAGCGACCTGCATGCCTCACCCGCCAGTTCGATTTGGATTGTTAACGCCTACCAGATTGCGATTGTGGTTTCACTGCTCTCGTTCTCTTTCCTGGGCGATATGTTCGGTTACCGCCGGGTGTATCAGTGTGGCCTGGTGGTTTTCACGTTTACCTCCCTGTTCTGCGCCCTTTCAGATTCACTGCATACCCTGACGCTAGCGCGTATTGCGCAGGGTTTTGGCGGCGCGGCGCTCATGAGCGTAAACACGGCGCTGATCCGCTTGATTTATCCCCAGCGCCATCTGGGGCGCGGGATGGGGATAAACTCGTTTATTGTGGCCGTCTCTTCTGCCGCCGGGCCAACCATTGCGGCAGCGATCCTTTCCGTCGCGTCATGGCAATGGCTGTTCGCCATTAACGTGCCGCTGGGTATCGTCGCCATCTTCTTTGCCCTGCGCTTTCTTCCCGCTAACGGCCCCAAAAGCAGCATGCCGCGCTTCGACGTGGCGAGCGCGGTGATGAATGCCCTGACCTTCGGCCTGCTGATTACGGCGCTGAGCGGCTTTGCGCAGGGACAATCGCTGATGCTTACCGGCGCTGAGCTCATCGCCCTGCTGGCGATCGGCTTCTTCTTTGTTCGCCGCCAGCTCACCCTCCCCGCGCCTTTGCTGCCCGTTGATCTGCTGCGTATTCCTCTCTTTTCACTCTCCATTTGCACGTCCGTCTGCTCGTTTTGCGCCCAGATGCTGGCTCTGGTTTCTCTGCCCTTCTTTCTGCAGAGCGTGGTAGGCCGGTCAGAAGTGGAGACCGGACTGCTGCTCACCCCCTGGCCGCTGGCGACCATGGTGATGGCCCCGCTGGCAGGTTACTTAATTGAACGCGTTCATGCCGGTTTACTCGGGGCGCTGGGGCTGGCGGTGATGGCGACAGGCCTTTTCGCACTGGCATTTCTGCCCTCGTCGCCTTCCGATCTGGACATTATCTGGCGCATGATCCTCTGCGGCGCGGGGTTTGGGCTGTTCCAGTCCCCCAATAACCACACCATTATCACCTCAGCGCCGCGACATCGCAGCGGAGGGGCCAGCGGCATGTTGGGAACCGCGCGTCTCCTTGGGCAAAGCACCGGTGCGGCGCTGGTCGCCCTGATGTTTAACCTCGCAGGCCAGAACGGCAACCATGTTGCCCTCCTCACCGCCGGTATACTTGCCACCCTCGCGGCTATCGTCAGCGGCCTGCGGGTGACCCAGCCCAGGGTTCAGGCATAAAAAAAGCCGGGCGGAGTGTTCTCCTGCCCGGCTTATTGTGTTTTGTTGCGTTACTTCAGGTATTCCCCACTGCGCAGCGCTTCAATACGTTTATCCAGCGGCGGGTGAGACATAAACAGCTCGCTCAGCGATTTGGATTTACCGTTAATGCAGAAGGCCATCATGCTGTTCGCTTCCTGCGGCTCGTAGGAGGTTTTCAGACGCTGCAGCGCGGCAATCATCTTCTCGCGACCAACAAGCTTCGCAGAACCGGCATCCGCGTGGAATTCACGGTGGCGGGAGAACCACATCGTGATGATGCTCGCCAGAATACCGAATACCAGTTCCAGCACCATCGACACGGCAAAATAGATCAGCGGGTTGCCGTTGCTCTCTTCGCCTTCGTCACGGTTGCCGCCCATGAAGCCAGCGGCAATCTGCGCCAGAATGCGGGAGATAAAGATCACGAAGGTGTTTACCACGCCCTGAATCAGGGTCATGGTCACCATGTCACCGTTTGCGATATGGCTGATTTCGTGGGCGATAACCGCTTCGGCTTCGTCACGGCTCATGTTCTGCAGCAGTCCGGTGCTAACAGCGACCAGTGACGCATCGCGGCGGGCACCCGTGGCGAACGCGTTGATGTCCGGAGCATGGTAAATGGCCACCTGCGGCATGGCGATCCCGGCCTGACGGGACTGCTGAGCCACCGTATTCATCAGCCACTGTTCCATATCGTTACGCGGCTGTTCAATAACCTCACCCCCTACCGATTTCAGTGCCATCCACTTCGACATCAGCAGGGAGATGAACGAGCCACCAAAACCAAACAGCAGCGCCATAATCAACAGACCCTGAACGCTGCTCGACTGAATTCCCGTCAGGCTTAGCACGAGCCCGAAAACCACCATCACCGCCAGGTTGGTGAGCAGGAAGAGCGCGATTCGCATCATAATTTTCTTTTTACCTCAGTTTAACAAAACGCACTATGCGATTACCCACATCGTATGGGTATTGCGGCTATTTTCAAGCATCCGGTGGGCGTAAGTCACCAGAAAGACACAACTTTACACAATTGAAAATCTGGCTGACGGAAGGATGAAGAACAAAAAGAAACAGGCACAATCTCTTGTGCCTGTTGGGAGGTTATTTTGCCGGAGCGGGCTGTACGGCAGGTTTCTCTTTTTCCTGATTCGCCAGGTCGAGCGCGATATGCACCGTCTCGTCGAGATACGGATCCGGCTCCTGGTAATCTTTTGGCAGATCGTCCAGTTTCTTGAGCAGAGGTTTACCTTCACGCTTGAAGCGATCGTTGATACGCGCCAGGCGGGTTGCATCGTCTTCGTTGTTCTCTTTTTCACGCTGAGCGTAGTTCAGAGAAACGATATTCCGCTTATCTTTCAGGGCATTGAATCGGGCAATATCCTTCAGGATGTACTGGAACTCCGGATCTTTCGCGATGCGGTCGTTATGCGCCTTCAGCAGCTCAGGGCCAAATTGCGTCATATCACCCGCTTTCACGTAGGTCGCGGCATTGATGCTGTCCCACGGCAACGCGTTATCTTCAAACTTCTCGCCGGTTTCCGTCTCCTGGGTGCCTGTCGGCATGATGATGTCCGGCGTGACACCCTTACGCTGCGTACTGCCGCCGTTTACGCGGTAGAATTTCTGAATGGTGTACTGAACCGAGCCCAGTGCAGGCCATTCCGGACGCAGCATTTGATCGTAAATCCGATTCAGAGAGCGGTACTGCTGAACGGTGCCTTTACCGAAGGTTGGCTCACCGACGATCAGCGCGCGGCCATAGTCCTGCATGGCTGCGGCAAAGATCTCAGACGCGGAAGCGCTGAAGCGGTCAACGAGAACAACCAGCGGGCCTTTGTAGTAGACCACACCGTCATTGTCCGCATCTTCGCGCACTTTACCGTTGTTATCGCGCACCTGAACCACCGGGCCAGATGGGATGAACAGGCCAGAGAGTGAAACCGCTTCCGTCAGCGCCCCGCCGCCGTTACTGCGCAGGTCGATGATGATGCTGCTGACGTTCTGCTTTTCAAGTTTCTGCAGCTGAACTTTCACATCGTCTGTCAACCCGACGTAGAAGCCAGGAATATCCAGGACACCCACCTTCTCTTTACCCACGGTTTTCACCGACATTTTCACCGCGCGATCTTCCAGACGGATACGCTCACGGGTCAGGGTAACGATACGGGTTTTGGTGCCTTTTCCGGCTGGCAGAATCTCCAGACGAACCTTGCTGCCCTTCGGACCTTTGATCAGCGCAACCACGTCATCAAGACGCCAGCCGATCACATCGACCATGTTCTGGCCGGTTTGTCCCACACCCACAATGCGATCGCCTACGCTAATGGCTTTGCTTTTGGATGCCGGACCACCCGCGACCATCGAATTGATCACCGTATAATCATCGTCCATCTGCAGCACCGCGCCGATACCTTCCAGAGACAGGCTCATTTCGGTATTAAACTGCTCGGTGTTGCGAGGTGAGAGATAGTTTGTGTGCGGATCGATTTCGTGCGCAAAGGCCGTCATGGCCAGTGAGAAAACATCCTCACTGTTGGTCTGTGCCAGGCGACGAATGGCAAATTTGTAACGACGCGTCAGCGTGTCACGGATCTCTTTTTCGTCTTTGCCGGTGAGCTTAAGGCTCAGCTCGTCGTATTTCACTTTGCCGTCCCACAGCGCATTCAGCTCGGCTTCATCTTTTGGCCAGGGCGCTTTGCTGCGGTCCAGATTGAAGGTGTCGTTGCCGGTGAAGTCCATCGGACGTTCCAGCACTTTCAGCGCGTACTGATAGCGTTCGAAGCGGCGCTTTTGCGACAGGTTGTAGAGATCGTAGAAGAGATCCAGCTTGCCTGAACGCAACTCGTCACCCACCTCGGATTTCCGCTTAGCGAACTGCTCGACATCGCTGGCGAGCAAAACGTTATGGCTGTAATCCAGCAAGTTCAGATAGCGGTCAAAGATTTTGGCCGAAAAGGCCTGATCGAGATCGAACTGACGATAGTGCGAACGGGTGAAACGTGAGGTCACGCGCTCGCTCACCGTCGCGTGCTGCGTCTCTTCCTTGAGTACCGGAATTTGATCAACACGCGTGATATCGTCCACTGCAAAGGCGTGACCTGTTATAGCAAACAGGCCCGCCAACGCGGTGAGCTTAAAAAAAGTGTTCATGCCAGGCTTGGCCTCCGTTTCAGAACAACAAGTGTTCTGCGCGTACAATCATTGACATACCAGAAGTCAGCTGTACACGAACGCCATCTTTGGTGATTTCCAGTACGGTGGCGTCCATAGCATTGTTACCCGCTTTTACCTTCAGTGCCTGACCCACGCTCAGGGCGTTGATGTCAGAAACCGGCGTATGGCGCGGCTCTTCACGAGGCGCACGCGGGGCTTTTGCTGCTGGTTTGTCTGCACGCGGTTTGCGATCGTTATTATCGTGACGACGCGGCGCAGGGCGTGGTTTACGCTCACGACGAGGCGCTTCTTCCTGGCCGTTTGCCGCGGCGGCTTCGCGTTTTTTCGCTTGCTGTTCTGCACGTTGTGCCTGAACGCGTGCTTTGGCTTCTTCCAGCTGCTTGCGCGCGTGCTCAACGTGCTGCTCGTCCAGCTCACCGCAAGGGTTGCCGTCGAGATCCACGCGGGTCGCGCCAGGTTTGATACCGTACAGGTAACGCCAGCTCGAAGTATAAAGACGTAAGGCGGAACGCAGCTGAGTTTTGCTGAGGTTCATTTCCCCTTCAACACGCGCCACCAGATCCTGAAAAATACCGACTTTCAGGGGACGAGCTTCGCCTTCCGCGCTGAAGCACTGCGGGAAACGCTCGGCCAGAAATGCGATAACTTCTTTACTGCTATTCAACTTAGGTTGATTTTCCATGAAATTTCCTGATTACAACGGACGTTGCCAACAAGCGCAGGCATGAACAGGCGTCATTATAATGACGCTATCAGTAAATGCTACGTTATCCGTTGATTATCCTGCGACGCTCGCAAAGAATTTTTGATAATCGGTTGCTGCGAGTACGTTTTCCAGATTCGCCACCAGCTCGCGCAGCCCCTGTTCGTCCTCGGTTGTAAAGCGACTGAAGACCGTACTGTCGATGTCCAGAACGCCAATAATCTGATTTTTGACCACCAGCGGCAGAACGATTTCAGAATTACTGGCAGCATCACAGGCGATGTGCCCGTCAAACGCATGAACGTCTTCCACACGCTGGACCTGATTCTCGGCCACCGCCGTGCCGCATACGCCACGCCCTACCGGAATACGCACGCAGGCCAGTTTGCCCTGGAACGGACCGAGCACCAGCGTTTCACCTTCCAGAAGGTAAAAGCCCGCCCAGTTCACGTCAGAGAGACGTTCAAACAGCAATGCGCTAGTATTTGCCAGAGTGGCTAAGAAGCTGGTCTCACCCGCCATCAATGCCTTAAAATCGCGGTTCAGATCCGCGTAGAATTCTGTTTTGTTCATTATTCAATCACTTAGTTGTCTTACAAAATTACCGCATAGCCTATTAAAATAAGCATTAAATGCGCTCATGCTCAAGATGAATCCGTTCATGAGTTATTATAACTTTCAACAATACTTATTTGTGCGCAGCTGATGGCCTTAAAAACAACCAAAATTACGCCGACGAGAAAGATAACTGTCCATACGGTAAGCGAAGCTTTGCCTCGTGCACATTATCAGCGTTGCCCCCAGTGCGATACGCTTTTTATGTTGCCGAAGATGAAATCGCACCAAAGTGCCTTCTGTCCCCGCTGTGACGCCAAAATTCGCGATGGCCGCGACTGGTCGTTGACCCGCCTCGCCGCCATGGCCGTTACCATGCTGCTGCTGATGCCCTTCGCCTGGAGTGAGCCGCTGCTAAAACTCTACCTGCTCGGCGTGCGCATTGACGCCAACGTGCTGCAGGGTATCTGGCAGATGACCCGTCAGGGCGATCCCATCACCGCCGCGATGGTGCTGTTCTGCACCGTCGGCGCCCCCCTGGTGCTGGTTGCCGCCATTGCCTATCTCTGGTTTGGCAATATTCTTGGCATGAACCTTCGCCCGGTGCTGCTGATGCTGGACAAGCTCAAAGAGTGGGTGATGCTAGATATTTATCTGGTCGGCGTGGGGGTTGCGTCAATAAAGGTGCAGGACTACGCCTTTTTGCAGCCCGGCGTCGGACTCTTTGCCTTCATCTGTCTGGTATTGCTGAGCATCCTGACGCTGATCCACCTGAACGTTGAGCAGCTCTGGGAGCGATTCTACCCTCAGCGCCCCGCCACGCGTCCCGATGAAAATCTGCGCGTCTGTCTGGGTTGCCACTATACCGGGTTACCCGACACGCGCGGACGCTGCCCGCGGTGCCACATTCCGTTGAGACTGCGGCGCAATAACAGCCTGCAAAAATGCTGGGCGGCGCTGATCGCCTCCCTGGTGTTCCTGATCCCCGCCAATATGCTGCCGATTTCCATCATTTACGTGAATGGTGGACGTCAGGAGGATACTATCCTCTCCGGGATTATCTCCCTTGCGCACAGCAATGTCGGGGTGGCGGCAATCGTCTTTATTGCCAGTATCCTGGTTCCCTTTACCAAAGTGGTGGTGATGATTACCCTGCTCATCAGCATTCACTTAAAGTGTGAACAAGGTTTACGGACCCGCATTTTGCTTCTGCGATTCGTCACCTGGATTGGCCGCTGGTCAATGTTAGATCTGTTCGTGATTTCGCTGATGATGTCGCTCATCAATCGCGATCAGTTACTTGCTTTTACAATGGGACCCGCGGCTTTTTATTTCGGCTCTGCGGTGATATTGACTATTCTTGCTGTGGAATGGCTGGATAGCCGCTTACTTTGGGATGCACATGAGTCAGGAAACCCCCGCTTCGCCGACTGAAGCGAGAATTAAAACAAAACGCCGCATTTCGCCATTCTGGTTGCTGCCCGTCATCGCCCTGATGATTGCAGGCTGGCTTATCTGGACAAGCTATGAGGATCGCGGCAGTACCGTCACCATTGATTTCCAGACCGCCGACGGCATCGTCGCCGGGCGAACCCCCGTTCGCTTCCAGGGGGTTGAAGTGGGTACGGTTCAGGATATCTCCCTTGGAAAAGGGCTGAACAAGATTCAGGTGCGGGTCAGCATTAAATCTGACATGCAGGATGCCCTGCGCAGCGAAACGCAGTTCTGGCTGGTGACGCCAAAAGCCTCGCTGGCCGGTGTTTCCGGTCTGGATGCGCTCGTCGGCGGTAACTATATCGGCATGATGCCCGGCAAAGGCGAACCGCAGGATCACTTTGTGGCTCTGGATACGCAGCCCAAATACCGCCTCAATAACGGCGATTTGATGATTCATCTCCAGGCGCCGGACCTCGGTTCCCTGAACAGCGGCTCCCTGGTCTATTTTCGTAAGATCCCGGTTGGCCGCGTGTACGACTACGCGATTAACCCGAATAAACAGGGCGTCACCATTGATGTGCTGATCGAGCGCCGCTTCACCAATCTGGTGAAAAAGGGCAGCCGCTTCTGGAACGTGTCCGGCGTGGATGCCGACCTCAGCCTGAGCGGTGCAAAAGTGAAGCTGGAGAGTCTGGCCGCACTGGTGAACGGCGCCATCGCCTTTGACTCCCCGGAAAACTCAAGCCCTGCCACGGCTGATGACACGTTCGGATTGTACGCCGATCTGGCGCACAGCCAGCGCGGCGTGATTGTTAAACTCGCCCTTCCCGATGCTAAAGGACTAAAAGCGGGTTCAACGCCGCTGATGTATCAGGGTCTGCAGGTCGGCCAGCTCACCAAAATGACGCTCAACCCGGGCGGATCGGTCACTGGCGAAATGACGGTCGATCCGAGCGTGGTCGATCTCCTGCGCGAGAAAACGCGCATCGAAATGCGCAGTCCAAAGATCTCCCTGAACGATACCAGCCTCAGCACGCTGCTGACCGGCAATACCTTTGAGCTGATCCCCGGGGAAGGTCAGCCCAGCAATAGCTTCGTGATTGCCCCGGCGGATAAAGCCCTGCTGCAAAAGCCGGGCGTCGTGACGGTTACGCTCAATGCGCCAGAAAGCTATGGCATTGAAGCCGGTCAGCCGTTGATTTTACACGGCGTGCAGGTGGGACAGGTGCTGGAGCGCAAGCTCTCCGCGGATGGGGTGCAATTCTCCGTTGCCATCGACCCGCAATACAGAGACCTGGTACATGGCGACAGTAAATTCGTGGTGAACAGTCGCGTCGACGTGAAGGTAGGTCTGGACGGCGTGGAGTTTCTCGGCGCCAGCGCCAGCGAATGGGTGAACGGCGGCATCCGTATTTTGCCGGGGGATAAAGGCCCCGTGCGCGACAGCTACCCGCTGTATGCCAACCTTGAGAAAGCGATTGAAAACAGCCTGAGCGATCTTCCTACCACCACGCTGACGTTAAGCGCCGAGACCCTGCCGGACGTTCAGGCGGGCTCCGTGGTGCTGTATCGCAAGTTTGAAGTCGGGGAAGTGATCGCCGTTCGCCCGCGTGCCGACGCCTTTGATATCGAACTGCACATCAAGCCGGAGTACCGCAAGCTGCTGACGCCGAATAGCGTCTTCTGGGCCGAAGGTGGCGCGAAAGTGCAGCTGAACGGTAACGGACTGACCGTACAGGCCTCTCCGCTGTCACGCGCGCTGCGCGGGGCGATTAGCTTCGATAACCTCAGCGGAGCGGGCGCGAACCTGCGTAAAGGCGATAAGCGAATTCTCTTCCCGTCCGAGACCGCCGCACGCGCCGTGGGCGGGCAGATTACCCTGCACGCGTTTGATGCCGGTAAGCTGGCGGAAGGCATGCCCATCCGCTACCTGGGCATTGATATCGGGCAGATCCAGAAGCTGACGCTGATCACCTCGCGTAACGAGGTGCAGGCTACCGCCGTGCTCTACCCGGAATATGTGCAGACGTTTGCGCGCGCGGGTTCGCGCTTCTCGGTGGTGACACCGCAGATCTCGGCCGCAGGCGTTGAGCATCTCGACACCATTTTGCAGCCGTACATCAACGTGGAGCCAGGCCAGGGCAATGCCCGTCGTGATTTCGAACTGCAGGAAGCCACGATCACCGACTCGCGCTACCTTGGTGGCCTGAGCATCGTGGTGGAAGTGCCGGAAGCCGGCTCGCTGAGCATCGGCACGCCGGTCCTGTTCCGCGGCATAGAGGTCGGTACGGTCACGGGCCTGACGCTCGGGACGCTCTCCGACCGCGTGATGGTGGCGCTACGCATCAGCGAACGCTACCAGCACCTGGTGCGTAATAACTCGGTGTTCTGGCTGGCATCCGGCTACTCGCTGGACTTCGGCCTGACGGGAGGCGTGGTGAAAACCGGGACCTTCAACCAGTTCATTCGCGGTGGTATTGCGTTTGCCACACCGCCGGGGACGCCGCTGGCGCCGAAAGCGCAGCCGGGTAAACATTTCCTGCTGCTCGAAAGCGAACCAAAAGAGTGGCGCGAATGGGGAACCGCCCTGCCGCGTTAATCTGCAAGGCTCCGGTGTCAACGCACCGGGGCCTTTATGTTACACTGCGCACCTGAACTTTTCCCTGTGGTGTGCCCGTGGCTCAAAACTCCGTATTTCTTCCTGAACAATTCCTGGCGCAGATGCGCGAGGCGCTTCCTTCTCACCTGTCGTTAGACGATTTTATCGCCGCCTGCCAGCGTCCGTTACGCCGCAGTATTCGCGTTAACACGCTGAAAATCAGCGTCGAGGATTTTCTGGCGCTGGTCGCGCCCTACAGCTGGCAGCTTACGCCGGTACCGTGGTGCGCTGAGGGATTTTGGATCGAGCGCGATGACGAAGACGCCGTGCCGTTGGGAAGCACCGCTGAACATCTGAGCGGCCTGTTCTATATCCAGGAAGCCAGCTCGATGCTGCCGGTGGCAGCCCTGTTCGCCGATGGCAATGCGCCCGAGCGCGTGATGGATGTGGCCGCGGCGCCCGGCTCAAAAACCACGCAGATTGCCGCCCGTATGGGTAACCGCGGCGCGATCCTCGCCAACGAGTTTTCCGCCAGCCGCGTGAAGGTATTGCATGCCAACATCAGCCGCTGCGGTATTCATAACGTTGCCCTGACGCACTTCGACGGCCGCGTGTTTGGCGCCGCCCTGCCGGAAGCCTTCGACGCCATTCTGCTGGACGCCCCCTGCTCCGGCGAAGGGGTGGTGCGTAAAGATCCCGATGCGTTAAAGAACTGGTCCGTGGAAAGCAACATTGAGATCGCCGCCACGCAGCGGGAGCTGATCGAGAGCGCATTCCATGCCCTTCGCCCAGGCGGCACGCTGGTCTATTCAACGTGCACCTTAAACCGCGATGAAAACGAAGACGTCTGCCTGTGGCTGAAAGCGCAATACCCGGATGCGGTCGAATTCCTGCCGCTTAACGATCTGTTCGCCTCGGCACAGGAGGCGATTACGCCGGAGGGTTTCCTCCACGTATTCCCGCAGATTTACGACTGCGAAGGCTTCTTTGTGGCACGTCTGCGTAAAACGCAGGCGGTTGCTCCCCTGCCCACCCCCAAATTCAAGGTCGGCAACTTCCCGTTTGCCCCCCTCAAAGGTCGCGATGCAGCACAGCTTGTCGCCGCCGCCGAAAAAATTGGCCTGGTCTGGGATGAGAGCCTGCACCTCTGGATGCGTGATAAAGAGGTATGGCTGTTCCCGGCTGAGATCGAACCGCTCATCGGAAAGGTCCGTTTTTCCCGAATCGGGATCCGCCTGGCGGAAGTGCATAATAAAGGCTATCGCTGGCAGCATGAGGCCGTCATCGCCCTTGCCGGGCATGAGAATGCCTTTGCCCTGACGCATCAGGAAGCCGAAGAGTGGTACCGTGGTCGCGATGTCTATCCTGACAGCACGCCATCAGGCGATGAAGTGATCGTGACGTATCAGGGATACCCGCTCGGGCTGGCAAAAAAAGTCGGTTCACGACTGAAAAACAGCTATCCGCGCGAGCTGGTCCGGGATGGACGACTGTTTACCGGTAACGATCGCACGGCCTGAAAAAAGCGCATTTTTTTACTGGCGATTTTGCTCTCCTTGTCTACGATCAAAAATGGGTGGCCGTACTGGTCATACCAGATTTTGACAACCGACCCGGAGAGCACTATGACGAAAACCAGCGTGCGTATTGGCGCTTTTGAGATCGACGACGCAGAACTGCGCGGCGAAGCGCAAGGCGATCGAACGTTAAGTATTCCCTGCAAATCCGACCCGGATTTGTGCATGCAGCTCGATGCATGGGATGCAGACACCAGCGTCCCGGCAATACTTGATGGCGAACATTCTGTCCTTTACCGTGAGCATTACGATAGTAAAACCGATGCCTGGGTCATGCGTCTTGCCTGACCTAAAGAGAACCCGCCCGAAGGCGGGTTATTTATTACTGCAGCTGCGCCAGCGTAAAGTAACCGTCAAATACGGCGCCCGTATCAATGTAGTGGAGATTGTCAAAATCATACCTTCTGTCGACGGGCGTATGTCCGAACCAGAAATGATCCGCACCGCTGATGCCCTGCCCTTTACCCACCATAAACCCCGTCAACCGATCGCGATCCCATAAAACGCGCTGGGCGCTCACCGGTTTTTGCCAGCGGTATTCCGCTGCCGGATAATCCGCATGGGCAATCACGTTCAGACCGTTCGCACAGGTTATCTCGATGATATGCGGTAAATCGTGACAGGCCTCGAGCAACGATAGCGCAAGCTGTTGCTGGTCCCGTTCAAGTTGCCTGAACCATATTCCGCCATTCATTGTCCAGAGTGAAAAATCGTTATTATCCAGACTGTCGAGCGCCATTTGCTCATGGTTGCCCCGGACGGCACGAAACCATTTTTCATTGATAAGCTGTAATGATTTAACGCTGTCCGGACCGCGATCGATCATATCCCCAACGGAAATAAGCAAATCCTCATACGGATTAAAATGACGGCGTTTAAGCTCATCCATAAGCCGCTGATAACAGCCATGTATATCGCTGACCACCCAGACGTGACGCCACATTCCACCTTCAATTCGCTGATACATAGCCCCTCCTGTTAACAGTATAGCCGCCACAGAAAGGGCAACAGCCGGGCGTGGTCCTCACGAAATGAAACAAACGGTAAACCAAACAGAAATAAAGATCCTCGCGCTATTAATCCCTTTTTCCTGGCTCTTTAGAATAAGGGTATAAAAAAAGAGGGGTCTTCACGTGTCTAATACGCACCTGCATAACGATGTTTTCTATCCGCATCGCACAAATATTATTTCTGAGCTGGTGAACGGCAAACGCGTGCCGGGGCCGATCTGGCG
The DNA here is from genome assembly GCF_019584165.1 of Enterobacter sp. EC_64. NCBI lineage: Bacteria > Pseudomonadati > Pseudomonadota > Gammaproteobacteria > Enterobacterales > Enterobacteriaceae > Enterobacter > Enterobacter sp. EC_64. The sequence continues at coordinate 56,676 of NZ_VDAS01000006.1, read as the reverse complement.
CAAGCGCGAATATCGCCTGAAGTTCCTGTTACGTTCGCTGGTGTTCTGGTCTTCTACCCATCGCATGCTGGAGGCGCTTTCTGGTCGCGACGATTTCGACAGACTTCTGGCCTCTCAAATTACATTGCCGAGCAAAACCCACCGGCAGTACCTGATGCGCGGTTTGACGGCTAACGATCGCGCCGACGCGATCGTTAGCCATTATTACTGGATTGATAGCCTGAAAGAGAGCGGCCTCGCCCTGGCACTGACCAGCCCACAGGAGAAGCCCGTTGCGCAGTTCCATGCAAAAGACGGAGTTATCTATACGGTTAATGCGTCCTCTGCGGGGAAAGCCGAGCGTGAAGGCGAAAGCACGCTTTGGCTTCGCGACAACGAGGATACGCTGCTGGCCAGCCTGACCTTTAGCGTCGCGCGCAGCAATGGGCAACAGGTCATGGTCATCGGTGGGCTTCAGGGCCCCCGCCGCAGCGTAACGCGTGACGTGATTAAACAGGCCACCCGCGCCTGCCACGGTTTGTTCCCTAAGCGCGTGTTGATGGAGGTGCTTTTCCAGCTGGCTGCACAGTCCTCCGTCCGGGCGATTTTTGCCGTCAGCGATGAGGGCCACGTATTCCGTGCGCTGCGCTATCGCCTCAGCAAAGGCCGCCATTTCCACGCCAGCTATGATGAATTTTGGGCCTCTCTGGACGGTAAAAAGCTCTCAGCCTTCTGCTGGCAGCTGCCGCTACAGATGGCGCGTAAATCGCTTGAAGAGATTGCCAGTAAAAAACGCGCTGAATACCGCCGTCGCTTTGAGCTGCTTGATGAAATTGAGGCGTCGGTTAAATCGCACTTTTAGACCCCGCACGCGCTTTCTTGAATTGCACACGAAAATTTAACAAAACAGGCAAAAAGGGCTGGACTACAGCATGCCGTAGTGTGTTATGTTTTAACCAGACGTACAGGACGTGCGCTGCAGAAGTGAGACAACGAAAGGATTAGTCTTTTACTTTCATGCAGATAAAAAGAGACCGAATACGATTCCTGTATTCGGTCCAGGGAAATGGCTCTTGGGAGAGAGCCGTGCGCTAAAAGTTGGCATTAATGCAGGCTAAGTCGCCTTGCCTTTTAAGAATAGATGACGACGCCAGGTTTTCCAGTCCACAGCTAAAGCGGTCGGAAAAAAAGCGCCAGAGCATCATAAAATGTGAAAAACCGCAGTGCTTTCGCAAGCATCTGCGGTTTTTTATTGGAAACCTGAACGTTAGCAGAGCTTGTCGGCGCGCTCGATAAACGGGGCCAGGCTCATTTTCTGTCCCGGATTCGCCGGGTCATCGATCTGAATGATGCTAATCGGCTGGCCGCTGCTCTTTCCGCTGGCCACCTGCTGCTCGGCGGTTTCATTTAACGGGTATTGCACCAGCGTGCTCGGGTTGATGGCATACAGCGCATGGCCCGGACGGCAGGTCAGCATCACCTCTTCGCGGTTGAACGCCCATTTATCCTTACCCACTTCAAAACGGCTGACGGTGATAACCTGCGGTGCGGCAAACGCGCTCCCCGTGCAGGCCAGCAATATGAGAGAAAGTACTGTCTTTTTCATATGATATTTAACCTTGTCAGAAGGGTTCCCAGGTGGCGAACAGACTGACCGTTGCCAGTACCAGCGCCCCCAGCACCACTTCTGCCTGTGTCATCCTGATAAAAATCTGTTGTGCTCGCCCGGTCTCCGGACGAAACCGTGGCACCAGAAAATACCGATTTGCCAGCGCAATTACCACCATCAACGCCACCAGCGCACATTTGAACAACAAAAACTGCACGTAGTCAGCCTGCCAGGGAATATGGACGCCCAGTATCATGAGCGCATTGATCGCTCCGCTGAGCAGCACGCCCGCGACCGCATAATGGCCCACGCGCGAGAAGCGCATCATGGTATAGATGGCGGCATTCTGCCAGCGCCCTTTCGCCAGACGCATGCAGAACAGCAGGGGCAGTAATCCGCCAAGCCAGGTAGCAGCACAGATCAGGTGAAAAGCGTGATTAAGGCGCTGCAACGCCCCCATCGGACCGTCGTTCATCGCCGCGTGCCCTACCCCCGCCAGCAGGATAAGCTGCCCCATGGCGAGCAGCAACAGCCGCGAACCTTTCAGCGGCGCGAGCCATGCTGCGGCGACCGTCATCGCAGCGAGAATCATTTGCCACAGCCAAACGCCGCCAAACTGTGTCCTCATTACGCCGGACCAGACCTGTGGGGCAAATACATCGCCCCAGCCGTTACCCATCTGCCCGCCCTGAAGCATAAACATCAGGAGTGCAGCCGCCAGGCTCACAAAAGCCGCCACTTTCTGCTGCAGCTGGAAACGTCGGCACATCAGCCGCTGGAGAGAGGAAGGCGCAAACCAGACGCTGTAAAGCGCGTTGCCAAAAATCAGCATCAGCGCCCCGAAATGGATAAAGCGCAACCCGATATAACACAGCGCCAGCATGCTATTTCACGCTAAAGTGATAGCTACCTTTGGTTTTATGACCGTCTACCGAGACGACATGCCACTCTACCTGGTACGTCCCTGGCGTCAGCGTTTGGTCCAGCGGAACGGTGAGCTGCGCCTTGTTCTTTTCGTCGTGCGTGGCGGTTCCCGTTTTGATGACCTGCTTTTGCGCATCCGTCACCACCACACCGCTAAATCCCGGTTCGATGCCTTCTGAAAAATTCAGCGTAAGTGCCTGCGGAGCGCTCACCACGCTGTCCGCTGCCGGGATCGGCTGCTTAAGGTGCGCATGCGCCAGCACGGAGGGGGTCATCATTGTAGAGGCCAGAAAAACCAGTGCGCATACCGCGCGGGAAGCGGAGAAACCCATCGCAATCATTCCTTTTTGTTATGTCTGTATGCTAAAGAATAACGCTGTATAATAAACGAGTCGAGGATCATCCTGCCTCCGCTTGTCATCATCGTGCAATCGCGGTAACGTTGCCGCCGCATAAAAAGGAGAAGGTAATGAAGATCAATCTGGCCGCCCTTCCACAGGACGAGATGGATAAAGTGAATGTCGATCTCGCTGCCGCTGGCGTCGCGTTTAAAGAGCGTTACAACATGCCTGTCGTGGCTGAAGTCGTTGAACGGGAACAGCCCGCCCATCTGCGCGACTGGTTTCGCGAAAGACTCATCGCCCACCGTCTCGCCTCGGTCAACCTCTCCCGTTTACCGTACGAACCTAAAGTTAAATAAGCTTAACGAGCCGTTACACTTCCTTACGCTGAATCTGGCAGGATAAGAAAACCCTGATAAATTTAGGTGTATTCTTAAATCCCTGCGACTCAGTGTATAAGGAAGTCACGATGTCACATTGGAATATAGCGGCGGCCCAGTATAGCGGGCAGCATCAGAGTGTCGATGACCATATCACGCACCACCTGCGCTTCATTGCCGAAGCAGCACGGCAGGGGTGCGATCTGCTGGTGTTTCCTGAACTGTCATTAACAGGCTCGGGAACGACGACGTTACCTCTCCCACCCGGCGACGCCCAGCTGGAACCGCTGCTCGACGCGGCGCATCGTTACCGGATAACCGTGATTGCCGGGCTCCCCGTGGAGCGGGATGGTCAGCGCCAGAAAGGTCTCGCGCTCTTCACCCCCGCTCGTCAACGCATCCTTCGCTACCCGCAAGGTGGCGGAGCCAGCCTGGTGCCGGGAGAGAAACAGCTCAGCATTATTGATGCGCATGCCGATTCCCCCAATCTCGATCCCAGAGCGTCGCTGTTTACCAGCTGTCAGTCAGTGGAGGATAACCGCTGGCGGCAGTCCATCAGTACCCTGCAGCGCTTCGCGCATAAATATGCCATAGCGGTGCTGATGGCGAACGCCTGCGGCGGTAGCGCGCTGTGGGATGAAAAAGGCCAGCTGATCGTTCGCGCGGATAAGGGCGAGCTGCTGTTGACCGGCACGCTCGGCGGAGAGGGTTGGCAAGGCGATATCATTCCTTTAGGCTAGGCGTTTTAAGCTCAGGAGTGTTCAATGCTGCGCGTCATCGATACCGAAACTTGCGATCTTCAGGGCGGAATTGTGGAAGTGGCCTCTGTCGACGTGGTTGATGGTAAAATCGTCAACCCAATGAGCCATCTGGTGCGTCCTGACCGCCCCATCAGCCCTCAGGCGATGGCTATCCATCGCATTACCGAATCGATGGTGGCGGACAAGCCGTGGATCGAAGAGATCATTCCCCACTATTACGGTAGCCCCTGGTACGTCGCGCATAACGCCAGTTTTGACCGCCGGGTGCTCCCTGAAATGCCCGGGGAATGGATTTGTACCATGAAGCTGGCGCGTCGCCTCTGGCCGGGCATTAAATACAGCAACATGGCGCTGTACAAGTCCCGCAAGCTCAGCGTCCGCACGCCTGAGGGGCTTCATCATCACCGGGCCCTGTATGACTGCTATATCACCGCCGCGCTACTGATTGATATCATGAATACCTCTGGCTGGACGCCGGACGATATGGCGACCATCACCGGCCGTCCCGCACTGCTGACCACGTTTACCTTTGGTAAATACCGGGGCAGAGCGGTGTCGGATATTGCTGATAAAGACCCGGGCTATTTGCGCTGGCTGTATAACAACCTTGACAAAATGAGCCCGGAACTGCGCCTGACGCTAAAGCACTATCTGGGCGAAGCTTAACGCTCTGCACGGCCTGGCAGCGTCTCCTGCGCCAGGCCAATCAGGAAGGCATACTCCAGCGCCACCCCTTCATACGATTTAAATCGTCCCGATTTCCCGCCGTGTCCGGAATCCATGTCGGTACACAGCAGCAGCAGGTTGTCGTCGGTTTTCAGCTCCCGCAGTTTCGCCACCCATTTTGCCGGCTCCCAGTACTGCACCTGAGAGTCATGCAGACCGGTGGTGACCAGCATGTGGGGATAGGCTTTCGCCTCGACGTTATCGTAAGGGCTGTACGTTTTCATATAGCGGTAGTAAATCTCATCCTGCGGATTCCCCCACTCTTCAAACTCCCCGGTCGTCAGCGGAATGGATTCATCGAGCATGGTCGTCACCACATCGACAAACGGCACCTGCGCGACAATCCCCTTAAAGCGTTCAGGACGCTGGTTGATAACCGCCCCCATTAGCATACCGCCCGCGCTGCCGCCCATGCCAAAGCAGAGTTTCGGATCGCCATAGCCCTGATCAATCAGCGCATCGCAGACGTCGAGGTAGTCATTGAAGGTGTTTTTCTTTTTCAGGAATTTCCCGTCCTCATACCAGTGCTGCCCCAGCTCACCGCCGCCGCGAATATGGGCGATGGCGAAAACAAAGCCGCGGTCGAGCAGGCTTAAACGGCTGCTGCTGAAATCAGCATCCATGCTGGAGCCGTAGGAGCCGTAGCCGTACACCAGGATCGGGTTTTTGCCTTTCTGGAAATGGGCTTTGTGATAGACAAGCGAGACGGGGACCTCGACGCCATCCCGGGCGGTGACCCACAGGTGCTCGCTGCGGTAGTTTTCGGACTCAAACCCTTTAACCTCGGTCTGCTTAATTACCTGACGCTGCCCGGTATCCATGTCCAGCTCAAACAGGGTGTCCGGTGTGGTCATGGAAGAATAGCCGTAGCGCAGCCGCGATGATTCGGGTTCAGGATTGAACCCAATCCACGTCACATAGGCCGGGTCGTCGAACGCGATCCCCACCACTTCCCGCGTTTTGCGGTTGATTTGCCGGATGCTGGTCAGCCCGCGCTGGCGCTCCTCCACCACCAGCCAGTCGGTGAACAGGGTAAACCCTTCCAGCATCACCTGATCCCGCGCGGGGATAAGCACCTCCCACTTGCGCTCATCGCGCACTTTGGTTTTATAGAGGCCAAAGTTTTTACCCTCGCGATTCGAGCGCAGATAAAAGCTGTGCTGGAAGTGATCCAGGCTGTATTCATGATCCTTTCGGCGCGGCAGGAAACAGAGCGGCTGGGCGTCCGGCAGTTCGGCATCCAGCAGCAGGACTTCCGATGTCGTGGCGCTGGCCAGGAAGATAATCACATAATGGCGCGAAGAGGTTTTATGCAGGCTGACATAAAACGTTTCGTCTTTCTCTTCATAGACCAGCTCGTCGTCTGCGGAGTCCGTTCCGATGGTATGCCGCCATACCTGATAGGGCAGCAGCGTACAGGCGTGCTTTTTGACGTAGTACACCGTCTCGGAATCATTCGCCCAGACAAAATCCGGGGAGACGTTTTCCAGCATTTCCGGATACCAGTTGCCGGTGTCCAGATTGCGAAAACGCAGGCCGTACTGGCGACGGGAGAGATAATCCTCCGCCAGCGCCATCACCGCGTTATCCGGCGAAATGGACATGCCGCCCAAAGTATAAAACTCGCTGTGGGCCGCGCGCTGATTGGCATCCAGCAGAATATCCCACGCATCCCATTCGGCGCTCAGGACCGACTGACGCTGGTAGATGGGATACTCGTTGCCGGGCTCATAAATATGGCGATAGCGATAGCCATTTTTGGTCCAGGGCGCGGAGATATCGCGCTGGGGAATACGCTGCACCATTTCATTCAGCAGCTGGTCCTGAAGCGTCTGCTGGCTGGACATGACCTTGCGGCCATAGTCGTTTTCCTCGTGCAGGTAGTCGAGCACCTCTGGCCGGGAGCGTGAATCGTCCCGTAGCCAGTAATAGTTGTCTATACGCGTATCGCCATGCGTGGTGATCGCATAAGGTATACGTCGGGCTTTCGGTGGCATGTCGTCATTCTTTTTTGTTTTACACCCTATAAGGTTGGCAAAACCCACGCATGATGCAAGCGAAACAGGGTCGCAACGGCGAGAACTATCCCTGTAACGCCTGTTTTTGTTCCCGAATATCCCGCTCAATGCCCTCACGCACGTCCTGCGGGATCTTCAGCGCGTCGCCAAGCGCATTCAGGTAGCTGCGCTCCATAAAATGATCGATATCGATGGCAGCACAGCTGAGGAAATAGAGTTCAAGCGCCTCTTCCTCATTTTTCACGCTTTGCGCCAGACGCTGCGGATCCAGGGGCTGTTCGATGGCCTGCGCCACCAGCGCTCTGCCCTTCTCTTCGACGCCGGCTTCGCGCAGCTGCTGTTCGATCGCCAGCCGTTCCTTATCGTCGATATGTCCGTCACTTTTCGCGGCAAAAACCAGCGCAAGAATGAGCCTTTCGGTGCGCAGATCCAGCGGCGAGGTGTGCTCGCCGTAGTGCGGTTCATCGCTATGCGCGGTCCGGACCCTGTCCTTGTATTTATTCCACAGGACGGTGCCCGCAATGGCGCCCCCACCGGCGAGCAGCGCGCCTGTCCCGTACTTTGCCAGCAGCTTGCGCGAGGATTTATTCGCGACCAGCAGGCCTGCCAGCCCGCCGAGCGCCCCGGGCACCAGTAGTTTGCTGAGATCCCGCTCGCCGGAAGACGACGTTTTCTGCCCTAACAGTGATTGCAATTGATTTAGCCAGCCAGACATGGTTTCCCTCACTTAACGGTGAACATGTTCCACAGCGTAAGCGAGCAGGCGTCAGGAAATGTCTGGACGGGCTAAAGAAGCGCAAATTTCTTCTCCCCTCACCTGGCCGTGCACAAGACAGACGCAAACGTTTTCGTTTATACTGCCCGCAACTTTTTCAGGGGGATTGTTATGATTCGTTTAGGAACCGCGCTGCGACCTGCGGCGACGCGAGTGATGCTGTTGGGATCGGGCGAGCTGGGAAAAGAGGTCGCCATTGAGTGCCAGCGTTTAGGCGTGGAAGTCATTGCCGTAGACCGCTACGCCGATGCACCCGCCATGCACGTCGCCCATCGTTCTTATGTGATTAACATGCTGGACGGCGATGCCCTTCGTGAGCTGATTTCACGCGAGAAGCCTGATTTCGTTGTACCGGAAATTGAAGCCATCGCCACCGACACGCTGATTGCGCTTGAGCAGGAAGGCCAGCGCGTGGTGCCCTGCGCGAAAGCCGCAAAGCTGACCATGAACCGCGAAGGCATTCGTCGTCTGGCGGCAGAAGAGCTCGGGTTGCCCACGTCGAGCTATCGTTTTGCTGGCGATAAGGCCGCATTCCTGCAGGCCGTAGAGGAGATTGGTTACCCGTGCATCGTTAAGCCGGTGATGAGCTCCTCCGGTAAAGGACAGAGCTTTATCCGCGACAGCAGCACGCTGGACAAGGCGTGGGAGTACGCCCAGCAGGGTGGCCGCGCAGGCGCCGGTCGCGTGATCGTTGAAGGGGTGGTGAAGTTTGATTTCGAGATCACCCTGCTGACCGTCAGCGCCGTCGACGGCGTCCATTTCTGCGACCCGATTGGCCACCGCCAGGAAGATGGCGATTACCGCGAATCCTGGCAGCCGCAGCAGATGAGCGCCCTGGCGCTTGAGCGTGCGCAGGCGATCGCCCGTAAAACCGTTCTGGCGCTGGGCGGCTATGGCCTGTTTGGCGTGGAGCTGTTTGTGTGCGGCGAAGAGGTGATCTTCAGCGAAGTCTCCCCTCGCCCGCATGACACCGGCATGGTCACGCTGATTTCGCAGGATCTCTCCGAGTTCGCCCTGCACGTGCGCGCCTTCCTCGGCCTGCCCGTCGGCGGTATCCGTCAGTACGGCCCGGCCGCCTCGGCGGTGATCCTGCCGCAGTTAACCAGCCAGAACGTTACGTTTGATAACGTCGACGCGGCGGTGGGTGCCGGGTTGCAGGTCCGTTTGTTCGGTAAGCCGGAGATCGACGGTACCCGTCGTCTTGGCGTGGCGTTAGCCACCGGAGATAACGTTGACGACGCCGTGGCGAGAGCGAAAGCGGCCGCAGCAAGCGTTAAGGTAACGGGATAAAAAAACGGGCCGAAAGGCCCGTTTTTCATGCGGCGAATGACTTACTGCTTCGCGCCTTCTACCGCTTCGCGAGCCAGTTTGGTGATGCGATCCCAGTCGCCCGCTTCCAGCGCATCCGCCGGAACCAGCCATGAGCCACCGATGCACAGCACGCTTTTCAGCGCCAGGTAGTCACGGTAGTTGGCAGGAGAGATACCGCCCGTCGGGCAGAAGCGTACCTGAGAGAATGGACCGGCAATGGCCTGCAGCGCTTTGGTGCCGCCGTTCGCTTCCGCCGGGAAGAATTTAAACTCTTTCAGACCGTAGTCCATGCCCAGCATCAGTTCAGAAACGGTGCTGATGCCCGGGATCAGCGGAATAGTGCCTTCGGTCGCGGCTTTCAGCAGCGACTCGGTCAGGCCCGGGCTGATGGCAAACTGTGCGCCCGCTTCGGTCACTTCAGCCAGCTGTTTTGCGTTCGTTACGGTACCCGCACCGATAATGGCATCCGGCACTTCTTTGGCAATCGCGCGAATGGCATCCATCGCGCAGGCGGTACGCAGGGTCACTTCCAGAACGCGAACGCCGCCCGCAACCAGCGCTTTCGCCATCGGTACAGCGTGCTCCAGCTTGTTTACCACGATAACCGGCACGACAGGGCCAGTGGTCAGGATTGCTTCTGCACTTGTTTTCCAGTTTTTCATCAGAGTCTTCTCTCGCCAGATCGTTAAAATCAAGTCGTCTTAAAACGTAATACAGGTTGCGCCCTGCTCAGCACCGGAGAGGTTCTCACGCAGTGCGCCAAACATTTCGCGTCCTGTTCCCACGCGCGACGCGCTCAGGTCAGGAATATGGGGCTGACGTGCCGCCAGCTCGGCGTCATCCACCAGCAGGGTTAACTCGCCTGTCTGACCGTTAACGCGGATCATGTCACCGTCACGCACTTTCGCCAGCAGGCCGCCGTCGTACGCTTCCGGCGTCACGTGGATAGCTGATGGCACTTTACCTGAGGCGCCAGAGAGGCGTCCATCGGTCACCAGTGCAATTTTGAAACGGCGGTCCAATAATACACCAAGTGGTGGCATAAGTTTATGTAATTCTGGCATCCCGTTGGCTTTAGGCCCCTGATGACGCACCACTACCACGCAGTCTTTGTCGAGCAGACCGGCGTCAAAGGCAGGTAATACGTCGTGCTGGCTTTCAAATACCACCGCTGGCGCTTCGATAATCTGGTTCTCTTCCGGTACGGCAGAGGTCTTCATTACCGCGCGACCGAGGTTACCGCTCAGCACCTTTGTGCCACCGTGAGGTGAGAACGGTTTGTCGATGGTGGCGATAACCTGCGCATCAAGAGATGCGGTCGCCCCTTCGCGCCAGTCCAGCTCGCCGTTGTTCAGCCATGGCTCCTGGGTGTAGCGCTGCAGGCCAAAGCCCGCTACGGTGTTAACATCTTCATGCAGCAGACCGCCCTTCAGCAGCTCGCGCATGAGCAGCGGTACGCCGCCTGCGGCCTGGAAGTGGTTGATGTCCGCCGGACCGTTTGGATACAGGCGCGCCATCAACGGCACCACGGAAGAGATCTCGGAGAAGTCATCCCAGTTAATCAGAATGCCCGCCGCACGCGCCATGGCCACCAGGTGCATGGTGTGGTTGGTCGAACCGCCGGTGGCCAGCAGCGCAACAATCCCGTTGACGATAACTTTTTCGTCGACCATTTTGCCCATCGGCATCCATTCGTTGCCGTTTCCGGTCAGACGCGTGACCTGACGGGCCGCGGCCTCGGTCAGCGCCTTGCGCAGCGGTGCATCCGGCTGGATAAAGGACGAGCCCGGAAGCTGCATCCCCATAAACTCCACCACCATCTGGTTCGTGTTCGCGGTACCGTAGAACGTACAGGTGCCCGGCGCGTGGTAGGATGCAGCTTCCGCTTCCAGCAGCGCCTGACGATCTGCTTTTCCTTCCGCGTACAGCTGGCGAATGCGCACTTTTTCTTTGTTCGGCAGGCCGCTTGCCATTGGGCCCGACGGCACGAAGATCGCAGGCAGATGACCAAACGACAGCGCGGCCATCACCAGGCCCGGAACAATCTTGTCGCACACGCCGAGATAGAGCGCGCCATCAAACATGTTGTGTGACAGGCCCACCGCCGCGGACATGGCAATGACTTCACGGCTCAGCAGGGAGAGTTCCATACCGTCCTGACCCTGCGTCACGCCGTCGCACATGGCGGGTACCCCACCCGCCACCTGGCCGACCGCATTCACGCTGTGCAGCGCTTTACGGATGATATCCGGGTAAACCTCATAGGGCTGGTGCGCGGAAAGCATATCGTTATAAGCGGTAATGATGGCGATATTGTTACGCAACATGCTTTTCAGCGACGCTTTATCGTCAGGCTGGCAGGCGGCGAAGCCGTGCGCCAGGTTACCGCAGGCCAGCTGGGAACGGTGAACGGTGTTGCTCTTCGCCTGTTCAATCCGGGCGAGGTAGGCCGAACGGGTCTCTTTCGAGCGCTCAATAATGCGCTGTGTTACGCGTAACAATGTCGGATTCATAAAAGCTCCTCTCATTTATCTGTCCGGGCTCGGGAGTTTACAAAGTCGCTGGCAGTTGTTAACAACGCTGAAACGCTTGCTGTCCGGAGCTCAGGGGCAAAATCACTTCCGGCAGTGTAATAAAAAAAGCTCCGCGGGTGAATCCACGCGGAGCTTAAAAGTTGAAAATTGTGCCACGAGCTGTGTTAGATCATGTTACCGGTAAAATAACACTTTCGGGCTAGCGTATTATCTTACTCAAACTCGTTCCAGGAGCGGCCATCACGGGTGATCATTGCCACCGACGCGACAGGTCCCCATGTGCCCGCCTGATACGGTTTTGGCGCATCCTGATCGGCAGCCCAGGCTTCGGTGATGGAGTCGACCCATTTCCACGCCTCTTCCACCTCATCGCGACGCACGAACAGCGCCTGGATACCGCGCATGGTTTCCAGCAGCAGACGCTCGTAAGCATCGGCCAGGTGCGTCTGGTTGAAGGTTTCGGAGTAGCTCAGATCCAGCTTGGTGGTCTGCAGGTTGTGTTTATGATCCAGGCCCGGCACTTTGTTGAGGATCTGGATGTCCACGCCCTCGTCCGGCTGCAGACGAATGGTCAGCTTGTTCTGCGGCAGCTCCTGCCAGGACTCTTTGAACAGGTTCAGTTCCGGGTTCTTAAAGTAGACTACCACTTCGGAACATTTCGCAGGCAGACGCTTACCGGTGCGCAGGTAGAACGGAACCCCCGCCCAGCGCCAGTCGTCGATGTCCACGCGGATGGCCACGAACGTCTCGGTGTTACTGGACTTGTTCGCGCCCTCTTCTTCCAGGTAGCCAGGCACCTTTTTGCCTTGCGCAAACCCGGCGGTGTACTGGCCGCGAACGGTCTTCTCGCGCACGTTGGAGCGGTCGATGCGGCGCAGCGACTTCAGCACTTTCACTTTGGCGTCACGGATGCTGTCCGCCGTCAGATCAGACGGAGGAGACATGGCAATCATGCACAAAATCTGCAGCAGGTGGTTCTGGATCATGTCGCGCATCTGACCGGCCTGGTCAAAGTAACCCCAGCGACCTTCAATCCCCACCTCTTCCGCCACGGTGATTTCCACGTGGTCGATGGTGCGGTTGTCCCAGTTGTTCACAAACAGGGAGTTAGCAAAACGCAGCGCCAGCAGGTTCAGCACCGTCTCTTTACCGAGATAGTGGTCAATACGGTAGACCTGGCACTCTTCAAAGAACTCGCCCACCTGGTCGTTGATTTCACGCGAGGTTGCCAGGGACGTACCCAACGGCTTCTCCATCACGACGCGCGCCGGTTTGGCGTTCAGTTTGGCTTCGCCCAGGCCCTTGCAGATGGCGCCGAAGGTGCTTGGCGGCATGGCGAAATAGTTAATGGTGACACGGTTTTTCTGATCCAGCATCGCGCCCAAGCGAGCGAATGCGCTGACGTCATTCACGTCAAGGTTGCAGAAATCGAGACGACCGCTCAGGGTATCCCACAAACTTTCATCAATTTTTTCCTTCATGAAAGTTTCGAGCGCCTCGCGGACGACTTTGGTATAAGCGTCCTTGTCCCAGTCGGCGCGCCCAACACCCAGGATACGCGTATCCGGATGAATTTGGCCCGCTTTCTCCAGTTGATACAGGGAAGGCAGCAATTTTCGGCGTGCAAGATCGCCTTTCGCGCCGAAAATGACCAGGTCACATGCCTGGGCTGTTTGCGTTACCGCCATGTCATTCTCCTCAGTTGGATCACCTGGTACTTCTGCCAGGTATCGTTGTAATTTTATTACAATGCACTGTACTGCTTTTACGTCATTCCCGAAACCATTAGCGCTTATCGTCGCGTGCGATACCGCGATTTTTCACCCATCGGATGATTTCGACGGCTTAATGACGCAACAACCGTCGTTTCTTTGCGCAACAGGGTCATAGCAAAACCCGACATCGATCAAGTAATGAAAAAAAACAACAACATTATCTCGTCGATTGTTACCCTTAATGGAAGCCACAAGGGTAATATCGGCTAAATCGAATCACGATTTCATCAATTAATGAAATCGTTTACACCCATGAGCGTCCTGTTAACATGAACATGCTGGAAAAAATCCAGTTTCAACTGGAACACCTTAGCAAATCCGAGCGAAAAGTGGCCGAGGTCATTCTCACCTCTCCCGCTCAGGCGATTCATTCAAGCATCGCCGCTCTGGCACAGGAAGCGGGTGTTAGCGAACCCACGGTCAATCGCTTCTGCCGCAGCCTGGAAACGCGCGGCTTTCCTGATTTTAAACTGCATCTGGCACAAAGTCTGGCTAACGGCACCCCTTATGTTAATCGTAATGTGGATGAAGACGACAGCGTTGATGCCTACACCGCGAAAATTTTTGAGTCGGCCATGGCTTCGCTTGACCACGTCCGTCAGTCTCTGGACATGAGTTCCGTGAATCGCGCAGTGGATTTACTCACCCAGGCCAAGCGAATTGCCTTCTTTGGGCTCGGGTCGTCGGCGGCCGTCGCGCATGACGCCATGAACAAATTTTTCCGCTTTAACGTCCCGGTGATTTATTCCGATGACATTGTCCTGCAACGCATGAGCTGTATGAATTGCAGTGAAGATGACGTCGTGGTACTGATTTCGCATACTGGCCGCACTAAGAGTCAGGTAGAACTGGCGCAGTTGGCCCGTGAAAACGATGCCATGGTGATTGCGCTGACCACGGCGGGCACACCGCTGGCCCGTGAGGCGACGCTGGCGATCACTCTCGACGTGCCGGAAGACACCGACATTTATATGCCAATGGTCTCCCGACTGGCCCAGCTCACCGTGATTGACGTGCTGGCGACCGGTTTTACCTTACGCCGGGGGGCAAAATTCCGGGATAACTTGAAGCGGGTCAAGGAAGCGCTGAAGGAATCGCGTTTTGATAAAGAATTGCTTATAAAGAGCGATGTTCGATAGTTGATAACGAAGACGTCACGAATAATGACGAAGTAACGATTTACGGCATTCGGTCCCCTCTCCACTGCCTTGCAGCAGATGAAGGCCGATTCAATGTTCACGCAACACCAAAGTTGTTTCAGTCAACGGAGTATTACATGTCCAGAAGGCTTCGCAGAACCAAGATCGTAACCACCTTAGGCCCGGCCACCGATCGCGATAATAATCTCGAGAAAATTATCGCCGCTGGCGCCAACGTGGTGCGTATGAACTTCTCTCACGGTACGCCAGAAGACCATAAATTACGTGCCGATAAAGTGCGTGAAATCGCAGCTAAACTGGGCCGTCACGTTGCGATCCTCGGCGATTTGCAGGGTCCTAAAATCCGTGTTTCGACCTTTAAAGAGGGTAAAGTTTTCCTCAATATCGGCGACAAATTCCTGCTGGATGCCAACCTGGGCAAAGGCGAAGGCGATAAAGAGAAAGTCGGTATCGACTATAAAGGCCTCCCGGCTGACGTCGTACCTGGCGATATCCTGCTGCTTGACGACGGTCGCGTACAGCTGAAAGTGCTGGAAGTTCAGGGCATGAAAGTGTTCACCGAAGTCACCGTCGGCGGCCCACTCTCCAACAATAAAGGCATCAACAAGCTGGGCGGCGGCCTCTCTGCGGAAGCGCTTACTGATAAAGATAAAGCGGATATTGTGACTGCTGCGCTGATCGGTGTTGACTACCTGGCCGTCTCCTTCCCGCGCTGCGGCGAAGATCTGAACTATGCGCGTCGTCTGGCGCGTGATGCAGGCTGCGATGCCAAAATCGTCGCCAAAGTTGAGCGTGCGGAAGCCGTTTGCGATCAGGATGCTATGGACGACGTGATCCTTGCCTCTGACGTGGTGATGGTTGCGCGTGGCGACCTGGGTGTGGAAATCGGCGACCCTGAGCTGGTGGGTATTCAGAAAGCCCTGATTCGTCGCGCACGTCAGCTGAACCGCGCGGTGATCACCGCCACTCAGATGATGGAATCGATGATCACCAACCCGATGCCAACCCGTGCAGAAGTGATGGACGTGGCCAACGCCGTGCTGGACGGTACCGATGCGGTAATGCTCTCTGCGGAAACCGCTGCGGGCCAGTATCCGGCAGAAACCGTGGCCGCCATGGCACGTGTTTGCCTGGGTGCTGAAAAGATCCCAAGCATCAACGTCTCTAAACACCGTCTGGACGTGCAGTTCGACAATGTTGAAGAAGCGATTGCGATGTCTGCAATGTATGCGGCAAACCATCTGAAGGGCGTTACCGCGATCATCACTATGACCGAATCTGGCCGCACCGCGCTAATGACCTCTCGTATCAGCTCGGGTCTGCCGATCTTCGCCATGTCCCGTCACGAACGTACGCTGAACCTGACGGCGCTGTACCGCGGCGTGACGCCGGTACACTTCGACAGCACCAATGACGGCGTGGCCGCGGCGCACGATGCCGTAAACCTGCTGCGCGACAAAGGCTATCTGGTCTCTGGTGATATCGTCATTGTGACCCAGGGCGATGTGATGAGCACCATCGGCTCAACCAACACCACGCGCGTTATGACCGTCGAGTAATAACGTCTCTGTTAAAAAGCCCTCTCCAGATGGAGAGGGCTTTTTTTATTTCGTTGGATAAAGCTCTTTGCGTTTATACGGCTCTTTTTCACCCGGCTTACGCGTTTTAAGCAGCTTCAGGATCCACGTGTATTGCTCGGCATGCGGCCCTACCAGGATCTCCACCTCTTCGTTCATCCGACGGGCAATGGTGTGGTCGTCAGCGGTCAGCAGATCGTCCATCGGCGGACGAACCTCAATGCTCAGGCGATGCGTTTTGCCGTCATAGACCGGGAACAGCGGGATCACGCGGGCACGACACACTTTCATCAGGCGGCCAATCGCAGGCAGCGTCGCTTTATAGGTCGCAAAGAAATCGACAAACTCGCTGTGCTCGGGGCCGTGGTCCTGATCCGGCAAATAGTAGCCCCAGTACCCCTGGCGTACCGACTGAATGAACGGCTTAATGCCATCGTTGCGCGCATGCAGGCGTCCGCCAAAACGACGACGCACCGTATTCCAGACAAAGTCGAAGATTTTATTGCCCTGGTTATGGAACATTGCCGCCATCTTCTGGCCCTGAGAGGCCATCAGCATCGCCGGAATATCAACGCCCCAGCCGTGTGGGACAAGGAAAATGACTTTTTCGTCATTGCGGCGCATCTCCTCAATGATATCCAGCCCTTTCCAGTCTACGCGATCGACAATTTTCTCCGGCCCTTTCAGCGCCAGCTCCGCCATCATCGCCATGGCCTGCGGTGCGGTGGTATACATCTCATCAATGATTGCCTCGCGCTCGGCGTCGCTCTTTTCAGGAAAACAGTAATAGAGATTGATCTGCGCGCGACGGCGGGCACTCTTGCCTAAGCGCCCGGCAAGACGGCCAATTTTACCCAGGACAGGATCGCGGACGGAAGCCGGCAGCAACGCTATCCCCGCAAAGGCGTAGACACCGAGCCAGGCGCCCCAGTTGCGCGGATGGCGGAAGGATTTTTCAAACTCAGGAATGTATTCAATATTGTTTTTTTGGGTTTCCATGCTGGATCCAGGGTCTGATGACGCAAAATTAATTCAGATAGTGTAGCGAGGCAGTCGTCCGCGCACAAAAGAAAAAGCCGGCGTCAGGGTGCGCCGGCTTTTTTAACAAAAACAGAGGGCTTAGTCTAAGCTCAGCTGCGGCAACACCTCTTTCACCTGCGCCAGGTAATCCGTACGATCTTTACCCGTCAGGCCTTCGGTGCGCGGCAGTTTCGCCGTCAGCGGGTTCACGGCTTGCTGGTTGATCCACACTTCGTAGTGCAGGTGCGGGCCGGTAGAGCGACCGGTATTACCGGAGATCGCAATACGGTCACCACGCTTCACCTTCTGTCCTGGTTTAACCAGCAGCTTACGCAGGTGCATATAGCGGGTCGTATACGTGCGACCATGACGTACCGCAACATAATATCCGGCTGCGCCGCTACGTTTGGCCACCACCACTTCGCCATCCCCAACCGCGAGTACCGGTGTACCCTGCGGCATAGCAAAGTCAACGCCACGGTGCGGTGCGACGCGTCCGGTGACAGGGTTCAGACGACGCGGGTTAAAGTTGGAGGAGACGCGGAACTGTTTCGCCGTCGGGAAGCGCAGGAAGCCCTTTGCAAGGCCCGTACCGGTGCGGTCGTAGAACTTGCCGTCTTCGGCACGGATCGCGTAGTAATCTTTGCCCTCGGAGCGCAGACGCACGCCCAGCAGCTGGCTTTGCTCGCGCTTGCCGTCCAGCATTTCGCGGGACATCAGGACGGAAAACTCATCGCCTTTTTTCAGCTTGCGGAAATCCATCTGCCACTGCATGGCTTTGATCACCGAACTGATTTCAGCGCTGGTCAACCCTGCGTCGCGCGCGCTGGAAACAAAGCTTGCACCCACGGTGCCTTTGAGAACGCTGTTGACCCAGTCGCCCTTCTGCATTTCGCTGGTCATTTTGAAACCGGTTGCCGTGCGATCGTAGGTGCGGGTTTCACGGCGGGACATTTCCCAGGTCAGACGCTGGAGATCGCCATCGGCCGTTAACGTCCAGGAGAGCTGTTGCCCAATTTTCAGGTTGCGAAGATCTTTATCTGCCGCCGCCAGCTGGCTGATATTGCCCATGTCGATGCCGTACTGGTTCAGCACGCTGCTCAGCGTGTCCCCGGTAGAAACTACATATTCGTGGATACCCGCTTCGTTCTCGGTTTTATCGTCCAGTTCATCCTGTGGAATGGCTTCATCTTCCTGAGCCGACTGGTCGATAGGCTCACTGGCTTCAGGCAGCAAAGAGCGGATTTCGCTCTTTTCAAGCTCGATGGTTTTGATGATAGGGGCAGAACTCGGGTGGTAAACATAGGGCCGCCAGACGGCGACCGCTAAGGTGAGTACTGTAAGCGACCCCAGCATGACGCGGTGGGGTCGAGGCAGATTGTTAAATGCCAGGGCGACAGAGCGGGCTATCTGTTGCACGTATTCACTTCCTCGTTAATCTCCTTTCAGGCAGCTCGCATACTGGTTCGCCAGTTGGCTGAGGAACTGCGAATAGCTCGCTTTGCTCAACTGGATATTCGTTCCTAGCGGGTCAAGGGTCCCCATGCGCACGGATGTCCCCCTGGCCACGGCTTCTACGACCGCTGGCCTGAACTGTGGCTCAGCAAAAACGCATGTCGCTTTTTGCTCAACCAGCTGTGTTCTGATTTCATGTAAACGCTGCGCACCAGGTTGAATTTCAGGGTTGACGGTAAAGTGCCCCAGCGGGGTCAAACCGTAGTGTTTTTCGTAATAGCCGTAGGCGTCATGAAAAACGAAATACCCTTTTCCTTTCAACGGTGCGAGCTCATTACCTACCTGCTTATCGGTTGCGGCTAATTGTGCCTCAAAATCTTTCAGGTTGGCGTCTAGTTTGGCTCGACTTTGCGGCATAAGTTCCACTAATTTGTCATGGATTGCAACCGCTGAAAGCCGCGCTATCTCTGGGGATAACCAAAGATGCATGTTGTACTCGCCGTGATGGTGATCTCCATCACCTTTTTCACCGTCGGCAGCATGATGGTCATGTTCATCGCCGTCGTCATCCGTCCCTTTCATGAGTAACGGTTTCACGCCTGGGAGGGCGGCAATCGCGACCTGTTTTTCGCCCGCCACCTGTTTTGCTGACTTCTGCATAAACGCTTCCATTTCCGGACCAATCCAGACAACTAAGTCCGCGTTTTGTAAGCGTTTTACATCGGAAGGGCGCAGGGAATAATCATGCTCCGATGCACCATCCGGGAGCAGAACCTGGGTTTCTGTTACCCCGTCAGCAATGGCTGACGCGATGAACCCGAGTGGTTTAAGCGAAGCGACAACCGCAGCGTTAACATCTTGTGCGGTTGTGCCCCAAAGGGCAGCGGATAATGCTGCGAAAAGAAGCGTATTTTTATGTAACATAATGCGACTAATCATCGTAGTGAATGCGTGGAATGTGATATTATAACATTCGTTGACTTCTTCAAGCTTAAAATGACATGACGACATTGGTTTCTCTTGAAAATATTTCGGTCTCATTTGGCCAGCGCCGCGTCCTTTCTGACGTGTCGCTCGATCTGAAGCCCGGCAAAATTCTGACGCTGCTCGGCCCCAATGGCGCAGGCAAATCCACCCTGGTTCGCGTGGTGCTGGGTCTGGTCGCACCCGATGAAGGCGTGATCACGCGCGAGGAAAAATTGCGCATCGGCTATGTGCCGCAAAAACTGCACCTCGACGCCACGCTGCCGCTGACGGTGAGCCGTTTCCTGCGCCTGCGTCCCGGCACGCGTAAAGCCGATATTCTCCCGGCGCTGAAGCGCGTGCAGGCAGGCCATCTTGTCGATGCGCCGCTGCAAAAACTGTCCGGCGGTGAAACGCAGCGCGTATTACTTGCCCGTGCGTTGCTCAGCAGCCCGCAGCTGCTGGTGCTGGATGAGCCGACGCAGGGGGTCGACGTCAACGGCCAGGTCGCGCTATACGATCTTATTGACCAGCTGCGTCAGGAACTGAACTGCGCGGTACTGATGGTATCCCACGACCTGCATCTGGTGATGGCAAAGACTGACGAAGTGCTGTGTCTTAACCACCACATCTGCTGCTCCGGCACGCCAGAAGTGGTCTCCATGCACCCGGAATTTATCTCCATGTTCGGCCCTCGCGGCGCTGAACAGCTCGGCATCTATCGCCATCATCATAATCACCGCCATGATTTGCAGGGACGAATCGTTCTGCGTCGGGGAAATGGACACTCATGATTGAACTGTTACTGCCCGGCTGGCTGGCCGGGATTATGCTTGCCTGCGCCGCGGGTCCACTCGGCTCGTTTGTGGTGTGGCGCAGAATGTCTTACTTCGGCGATACCCTGGCGCACGCGTCCCTGCTGGGCGTGGCTTTTGGCCTGCTGCTGAACGTCAACCCGTTCTACGCGGTGATTGTGGTCACGCTGCTGCTGGCGGCCGGTCTGGTCTGGCTGGAAAAACGCCCTCACCTCGCCATCGATACCCTGCTTGGCATCATGGCGCACAGCGCCCTGTCGCTGGGTCTGGTGGTGGTCAGCCTGATGTCCAATATCCGCGTGGATCTGATGGCCTACCTGTTCGGTGACCTGCTGGCCGTCACGCCTGACGATCTCATCGCTATCGCCATTGGCGTTGTGGTGGTGCTCGGGATTCTGCTCTGGCAGTGGCGTAACCTGCTGGCGATGACCGTCAGCCCCGATCTGGCGTTCGTCGATGGCGTGAAGCTGCAGCGCGTTAAGCTGCTGCTGATGCTGGTAACGGCGTTAACCATTGGCGTGGCGATGAAGTTTGTCGGCGCGCTGATTATTACGTCGCTGCTGATCATCCCTGCGGCTACGGCGCGTCGTTTTGCCCGTACGCCGGAGCAGATGGCCGGTGTCGCCGTAATTATCGGGATGATTGCGGTAACGGGTGGGCTAACCTTCTCGGCGTTCTATGACACGCCTGCGGGGCCGTCCGTGGTGCTGAGTGCGGCGGTTTTGTTTATCTTCAGTATGATGAAGAAGACCGCGCAGTAGCGGGTATGTCCCCGGTGGCGCTTCGCTTACCGGGGCTATAAATTATCGCTGCTTACGGCATTGCCGGTGGCGTAATGCCGAAATGATTCCACGCCCGCACCGTGGCCATACGTCCACGCGGGGTGCGCTGCAGGAAGCCCTGCTGGATCAGATACGGTTCAAGCACATCCTCAATGGTTTCACGCTCTTCCCCGATTGCCGCCGCCAGGTTATCCAGCCCGACCGGGCCACCAAAGAACTTGTCCAGCACCGCCAGCAGCAGCTTGCGGTCCATGTAGTCAAAACCTTCGGCATCGACGTTCAGCATATCCAGCGCCTGCGCGGCGATCTCAGCGGAGATCGAACCGTTGTGCTTCACCTCAGCAAAGTCACGCACGCGGCGCAGCAGGCGGTTGGCGATACGCGGCGTACCGCGGGAACGCTTCGCCACTTCAAACGCCCCCTCTTCGCTCATCTCCAGCCCCATATAGCGGGCGCTGCGGCCAACGATGTGCTGGAGATCGGCCACCTGGTAAAACTCCAGACGCTGCACGATACCGAAGCGGTCGCGCAGTGGAGAGGTCAGCGACCCGGCTCGCGTCGTGGCGCCTATCAGGGTAAACGGCGGCAGATCGATTTTGATGGAGCGTGCAGCCGGACCTTCACCGATCATGATATCCAGCTGATAATCTTCCATCGCCGGATAGAGCACCTCTTCCACCACCGGTGACAGGCGGTGGATCTCATCGATAAACAGCACGTCATGCGGTTCGAGGTTGGTCAGCATGGCCGCCAAATCGCCCGCCTTCTCCAGCACCGGGCCGGAGGTGGTGCGCAGGTTCACGCCCATTTCATTAGCAACGATGTTCGCCAGCGTGGTTTTGCCCAACCCCGGAGGGCCAAAAATCAGCAGGTGATCGAGCGCATCGCCGCGCAGTTTTGCCGCCTGGATAAAAATCTCCATCTGGGAACGAACCTGCGGCTGGCCAATGTACTCATCAAGCAGTTTTGGGCGAATCGCGCGATCCACCACATCCTCTGCCTGAACAGTGCCTGCCGAAACCAGGCGGTCTGCTTCAATCATCCTTTACCTCACAATGCAGCGCGCAGCGCTTCACGAATCAGGGTTTCACTGCTGGCGTCCGGTTTGGCAATTTTACTTACCATGCGGCTGGCCTCCTGAGGTTTATAGCCCAGTGCCACCAGCGCGGCAACCGCTTCCTGCTCCGCGTCATCATCCGCCGCAGGCGCACCTGGCGAGGTCAGTACCAGATCGGCCGCCGGCGTGAAGAGATCGCCATGCAGGCCTTTGAAGCGGTCTTTCATCTCGACAATCAGGCGTTCTGCCGTTTTCTTACCGATGCCAGGAAGCTTAATTAGCGCCGCAGGATCTTCACGCTCAACGGCATTCACAAACTGTGGTGCAGACATGCCGGATAAGATCGCCAGCGCCAGCTTCGGCCCGACGCCGTTGGTTTTAATCAGCTCGCGGAACAGGGTGCGTTCCTGTTTGTTGTTGAAGCCGTACAGCAGCTGAGCATCTTCACGCACCACAAACTGGGTAAAGACAATCGCCTCTTTGCCCGCGTCCGGCAGCTCGTAGAAGCAGGTCATCGGCATATGGACTTCATAGCCCACGCCACCCACTTCCAGCAGCACTAACGGGGGTTGTTTTTCAATGATGATGCCTCTGAGTCTGCCTATCACGTGACGCTCCTGCGTTCTGGAAGAAATTAACTGCCGACATAATAAAAAAAGGCTGGATAAACATCCAGCCTGATTTGTCATTATCGTAACCTGCCTCGCGCCAGATTGAGCCGCGATTCGCTCATTTGCATCGCGTTCTGGCTGACGTGACAATGGGTAATCGCAATCGCCAGCGCATCGGCGGCGTCGGCCTGCGGGTTCGCAGGGAGCTTCAGCAAAGTCCGCACCATGTGCTGCACCTGACTTTTCTCCGCGCTACCGATGCCCACCACCGTCTGCTTAACCTGCCTTGCCGCGTATTCGAATACCGGCAAATCCTGGTTCACCGCAGCGACAATGGCCACCCCGCGCGCCTGACCGAGCTTTAGCGCCGAATCGGCGTTTTTCGCCATAAAGACCTGCTCGATGGCGAAATAGTCCGGCTGAAACTGGGTGATGATCTCCGACACGCCCGCGTAGATGAGCTTCAGGCGCGACGGCAGATCGTCCACTTTGGTGCGAATACAGCCACTGCCCAGGTAGGTTAACTGGCGTCCCACCTGACGGATAACGCCATAACCGGTGACGCGTGAGCCTGGGTCAATCCCGAGAATAATCGACATCACGCGTCTCCTGTAACGGGTTTACACGCTCTCATCAGAGAGTCGCTGCAACCTCATCAGAGATTTCACCGTTGTGATACACTTCCTGCACGTCGTCGCAGTCTTCGAGCATGTCGATCAGACGCAGCAGTTTTGGTGCCGTTTCTGCATCCATGTCCGCTTTGGTGGACGGGATCATGGAGACTTCAGCGTTGTCCGCTTTCAGGCCCGCCGCTTCCAGCGCATCGCGCACGGCACCCATCTCTTCCCAGGCGGTATAAACGTCGATAGCGCCGTCGTCGAAGGTCACTACGTCTTCCGCACCGGCTTCCAGCGCCGCTTCCATGATCGCATCTTCGTCGCCTTTCTCGAAGGAGATGACGCCTTTTTTGCTGAACAGGTAAGCAACAGAACCGTCAGTGCCCAGGTTGCCACCGGTTTTGGTGAACGCGTGGCGCACTTCCGCAACGGTACGGTTACGGTTGTCGGACAGGCACTCAACCATCACCGCCGTACCGCCAGGACCGTAACCTTCATAAATGATGGTTTCCATGTTCGCGTCTTCATCACCGCCGACGCCACGTGCGATAGCACGGTTCAGGGTGTCACGCGTCATGTTGTTAGACAGCGCTTTATCCACCGCCGCACGCAGACGTGGGTTAGAGGCCGGATCGCCGCCGCCCAGACGCGCTGCCGTCACCAGCTCGCGAATGATTTTGGTAAAGATCTTACCGCGCTTGGCATCCTGTGCCGCTTTGCGGTGTTTGGTGTTGGCCCACTTACTATGACCTGCCATAAAAATATCCTCAAAGAGCGCGCCTTTTCAGGCAGCGTTAATTACAAATTCTTCAATCGCCTGCCGGTTGCTCCACGACTTGGTCAGTGCGGCGGCATCCGCCGCATTCACCCAGCGGTAGGTCAGGTGTTCGGTAAACACGATCTCCCGTTCATGGGGGAGCGCGAGACAGAACCACGATTCCGTATTGCGCTCGGTACCCGGCGCGTAGCGATGACGTAAATGGCTAAAAATTTCGAACTCCACCGTGCGCTGACAGTCCTTCAGGGTCAGTTGCTCGCGGGCAACGTCAATGGCGACCTCTTCCTTTACTTCACGCGCGGCGGCCTGCGGCGCGGTTTCCCCCTCTTCCAGACTGCCGGTAACCGACTGCCAGAATTCAGGGTCATCGCGCCGCTGCAACATCAGCACCCGCTTCGTGTCTTCTGCATAAATGACCACCAGGACCGAAACGGGGAGCTTATATGTCATATCAGTTTTTCTCTTCCTTCTTCACCACCTCAATACCCAGCTCAGCCAGTGCGGCCGGGTTGGCAAAGCTTGGCGCTTCGGTCATCAGACACGCTGCAGCAGTGGTTTTCGGGAAAGCGATAACATCACGGATGTTATCGGTGCCGGTCAGCAGCATGGTCAGACGGTCAAGACCGAAGGCCAGACCCGCGTGCGGAGGCGTACCGTATTTCAGCGCGTCCAGCAGGAAGCCGAATTTCTCGCGCTGCTCCTGCTCGTTGATGCCCAGGATGCCGAACACGGTCTGCTGCATTTCACCGCTGTGAATACGCACGGAACCACCGCCCACTTCGTAGCCGTTGATGACCATATCGTAGGCGTTGGCGACGGCCTCTTCCGGTGCCGCTTTCAGCTCGGCAGCCGTCATGTCTTTCGGCGAGGTGAACGGGTGGTGCATCGCGGTCAGGCCGCCTTCACCGTCGTCTTCAAACATTGGGAAGTCGATAACCCACAGCGGCGCCCATTTGCTCTCGTCGGTCAGATTCAGGTCTTTACCGAGCTTCAGACGCAGCGCGCCCATCGCATCCGCAACGACTTTCTTGTTATCTGCACCGAAGAAGATCATGTCGCCGTCCTGCGCGCCGGTGCGCTCCAGGATCGCTTCCACGATGTCCGCGTTCAGGAATTTCGCAACCGGGCTGGTGATACCTTCCAGACCTTTCGCACGCTCGGTCACTTTAATATAGGCCAGACCTTTCGCGCCGTAGATCTTGATGAAGTTGCCGTAGTCGTCGATCTGCTTACGGCTCAGAGCCGCGCCGCCCGGTACACGCAGCGCGGCCACGCGGCCTTTGGCGTCGTTAGCCGGACCCGCGAAGACCGCGAACTCCACGTTTTTAACCAGATCAGCTACGTCCACCAGCTCCATCGGGTTACGCAGGTCGGGTTTGTCAGAGCCATAGCGACGCTCGGCTTCCGCGAAGGTCATGATTGGGAAATCGCCCAGCTCAACGCCTTTCACGTCATTCCACAGGCTACGCACCAGGGCTTCCATCACTTCACGCACCTGCTCGGCGGTCATGAAGGAGGTTTCCACATCGATCTGGGTAAATTCAGGCTGGCGGTCAGCACGCAGGTCTTCGTCGCGGAAGCATTTCACGATCTGATAGTAGCGATCGAAGCCGGACATCATCAGCAGCTGTTTGAACAGCTGTGGAGACTGTGGCAGCGCGTAGAATTTGCCTTTATGAACGCGGGATGGCACCAGGTAATCGCGCGCGCCTTCCGGCGTGGCTTTGGTCAGCATCGGGGTTTCGATATCGAGGAAACCGTGGTCATCCATAAAGCGACGCACCAGGCTGGTGATTTTCGCACGGGTTTTCAGGCGCTGAGCCATCTCCGGACGACGCAGATCCAGGTAGCGGTATTTCAGACGCGCTTCTTCAGTGTTGACGTGGTTGGAGTCCAGCGGCAGCGCTTCAGCACGGTTGATGATCGTCAGATCGGACGCCAGCACTTCAATGGCACCCGTCGCCATGTCGGCGTTAACGTTTTTCTCGTCACGCGCACGCACGGTGCCGGTGACCTGAATGCAGAACTCATTACGCAGCTCAGAGGCCAGCTTCAACGCATCTGCGCGATCCGGATCGAAGAACACCTGAACGATACCTTCGCGGTCGCGCATATCGATGAAGATAAGGCTACCAAGATCACGACGACGATTGACCCAACCACACAGGGTGACCTGCTGTCCGACGTGGGACTGACGCAGCTGCCCGCAATATTCTGTACGCATGAGATATCCCTTAATTAGCCGCAGGCTAAATGTCGCCTGGTATGCAGGCTACTATGTCGCAGCTTTCTGTATGTCACAACTGGATGAAAAAAGGCGGCTATTATACTGGATATTCCGCCGGACGATAAGAGCGAACCACGGCCAGGCGGTCGTTTGCTGCACTCTTATTGCGCATTCTCACAAAAATTAACAAAATTATGCGACCAATAACAGGCCATCGCGTCGTATGGTGTGTGGAAGTGATTCATTTAACGGGAGTAACGATGTTAACCCTTGATGCCAGCAAAACCGCGCTTGTGGTGATTGATTTACAGGAAGGCATTTTGCCCTTCGCCGGTGGCCCGCATACCGCGGACGATGTGGTCAGCCGCGCCGCCCGCCTGGCGGAAAAATGCCGTGCCAGCGGTGCCCCGGTTGTCATGGTGCGCGTCGGCTGGTCTGCGGATTACGCAGAAGCGTTAAAACAGCCCGTTGATGCGCAGACTCCCGCCCGCGCCCTGCCGGAAAACTGGTGGACGTACCCGGTCTCGCTCGGCAAACGCGACGGCGACATCGTAGTGATCAAACGTCAGTGGGGCGCCTTCTACGGGACCGATCTCGAGCTGCAGCTCCGCCGTCGCGGCATTGACACCATTATCCTGTGCGGCATTTCCACCAACATCGGCGTGGAGTCGACTGCCCGCAACGCGTGGGAGCTGGGCTTTAATCTGGTGATTGCCGAAGATGCGTGTAGCGCGGCCTCGGCGGAACAGCACCAGGGCAGCATGACGCACATCTTCCCGCGCATCGGTCGCGTGCGCAGCACGGACGAGATCCTTAGCGCGTTATGATGTATGTGGGCCTGCCCCAGTGGTCGCACCCGAAATGGGTGCGGCTGGGCATCACCAGCCTTGAGGAGTATGCCCGACACTTCAACTGCGTCGAGGGTAATACCACCCTGTATGCGCTCCCTAAAGCCGAGATTGTTGCGCGCTGGCGGGAGCAAACAACCGACGACTTTCGCTTCTGCTTTAAGTTTCCGGCGACCATTTCTCACCAGGCCGCGCTGCGAAACTGCGGTGAGTTGACCGACGAATTCTTTGGCCGGATGGCGCCTCTGGCAAACCGCATCGGCCAGTACTGGCTGCAGCTTCCGGCCACGTTTGCTCCGCGCGACCTGCCTGCGCTCTGGCAGTTCCTGGATGCCCTGCCCCGGGAATTTACCTACGGCGTGGAGGTTCGACACCAGGACTTCTTTGCGAAAGGCGAAGCGGAAAAAGCGCTCAACCGCGGCCTGCTTGAGCGTTCCGTTAACCGGGTGATCCTCGATAGCCGTCCGGTGCACAGCGCGATACCGCATAACGAGGCCATCGTTGAAGCTCAGCGTAAAAAACCGAAAGTGCCGGTCCACGCCATCGTGACCGCGCAAAACCCAATGGTCAGGTTTATCGGCAGCGATAACATGCCGCAAAACCAGGCGATGTTCGCCGTCTGGCTGGAAAAACTGGCCTCGTGGGAACACACCACCACGCCGTATCTCTTTTTGCACACGCCGGATATTGCCCAGGCCCCCGAACTGGTCGATGCTCTGTGGCAGGCCTTGCAGGCTGCGGTGCCATCCGTGGGCAGCGCCCCTTCCATCCCACAACAATCTTCTCTTTTCTGATATCACCCCCTATCATAGGGAAGTGCCATCTGCCAAAAACAGGGAGTTTGTATGGTCAGCGCGCTGTACGCGGTGTTAGGTGCATTACTGCTGATTAAGTTTTCATTTGACGTTGTGCGCCTCAGAACGCTTTACCGCGTTTCTTACGGTGACGGCGGCTTTTCCGAGCTGCAAAGCGCTATCCGCATTCACGGCAATGCGGTCGAATACATCCCCGCGGCCCTCATCCTGCTGCTGTTTATGGAGATGAATGGCGCAGAAACCTGGATGGTGCACATCTGTGGCCTGCTGCTTATCGCTGGCCGCCTGATGCATTATTACGGCTTTCACCACCGCTTAATCCGCTGGCGTCGTTCCGGCATGAGTGCAACCTGGTGTTCGCTTTTGCTGATGGTGCTGGCTAACCTGTGGTATATGCCGTGGGAGTTGGTTTTCTCCCTCCATTAGCGCACAATACGCCACTTTATTTTTCCCGGATTTTTACGTTATGTCAGATCGCGACACGCTTTTTTCCGCGCCTATCGCCAGCCTGGGCGACTGGACCTTCGATGAACGGGTAGCCGAAGTCTTCCCGGATATGATCCAGCGCTCTGTTCCCGGTTATTCCAATATTATCTCTATGATCGGCATGCTGGCTGAGCGCTTCGTTCAACCCGGCACGCAGGTCTATGACCTGGGCTGCTCGCTCGGCGCGGCAACGCTGTCGGTACGACGTAACGTTCATCATGAAGGCTGCCGAATCATTGCCGTGGATAATTCTCCGGCCATGGTGGAACGCTGCCGTCGCCATATTGACGCCTACAAAGCCCCTGTTCCGGTTGACGTGGTGGAAGGCGATATCCGTGAGATCGAGATCCAAAACGCCTCGATGGTGGTGCTGAATTTCACCCTGCAGTTCCTGGTGCCGGAAGACCGCCAGCTGCTGCTGGACAAAATCTATCAGGGGCTGAATCCTGGCGGCGCGCTGGTGCTCTCGGAGAAATTCAGCTTCGAAGATGCCGAGGTTGGCGAGCTGCTGTTTAATATGCACCACGATTTCAAACGGGCGAACGGCTACAGCGAGCTGGAGATCAGCCAGAAGCGCAGCATGCTCGAAAACGTGATGCTGACGGACTCCGTAGAAACCCATAAGGCGCGCCTGCGTCAGGCCGGATTTGAGCATAGCGAACTGTGGTTCCAGTGCTTCAACTTTGGGTCTCTGGTGGCGCTGAAAGCGGGGAAACCCGCATGATCGAATTCAGCAACTTCTATCAGCTGATTGCCAAAAATCACCTCTCCCACTGGCTGGAGACGCTGCCTGCGCAGATTGCCGCCTGGCAGCGGGATCAGCAGCACGGTCTGTTAAAGCAGTGGTCAAATGCGGTGGAGTTTCTGCCGGAACTGACCCCGCATCGTCTGGATCTCCTGCACAGCGTCACCGCAGAGAGTGAAGAGCCGCTTCCACCAGGGCAGATCAACCGTATCGAAACGCTGATGCGCAACCTGATGCCGTGGCGTAAAGGGCCGTTCTCGCTGTACGGCGTGAACATCAATACCGAATGGCGCTCAGACTGGAAATGGGATCGCGTTCTGCCGCACCTTTCCGACCTGACCGGGCGCACCATTCTGGACGTGGGCTGCGGTAGCGGCTATCACATGTGGCGCATGATTGGCGCGGGCGCGCATCTGGTGGTTGGTATCGACCCGATGCAGCTGTTCCTGTGTCAGTTTGAAGCGGTACGTAAGCTGCTGGGTAACGACCAGCGCGCGCACCTGCTGCCGCTGGGTATTGAGCAACTGCCCGCTCTGAAAGCCTTTGATACGGTGTTCTCCATGGGCGTGCTGTACCACCGTCGTTCCCCGCTGGAGCACCTGTGGCAACTGAAAGATCAGCTGGTCAGCGGCGGCGAGCTGGTGCTGGAAACGCTGGTCATCGAAGGGGATGAACATGCCGTTCTGGTGCCGGGCGATCGCTACGCGCAGATGCGCAACGTTTACTTCATCCCTTCCGCGCTGGCGCTGAAGAACTGGCTGGAGAAATGCGGGTTTGTGGACGTGCGGATTGCCGATGTCAGCGTGACCTCAATCGAAGAGCAGCGCCGCACCGACTGGATGATCACCGAATCGCTGGAGCAGTTCCTCGACCCGGCCGACCACAGCAAAACCATCGAAGGCTATCCGGCCCCGATGCGAGCGGTGTTGATTGCGACGAAGCCGTAGCCTGTTAGCCGGGTGGCGGCTGCGCCTTACCCGGCCTACTCCCGATTTTCCAGGTCCGGTAAGCGAAGCGCTACCGGGCGCAGGAGAAAAAAAGGCCCCTGTGTAATTTGCAGGGGCCTGGTACAAGCAAGCATCATATTGGGCGACATGATGCGCGGTAAAAATCGGTACGTTGCTACACGTGATGGCGCTCAATCAGCGACTTCATTTCCGCAACCGACTCTCCCTCGACACCGTAGCGTGAATACTCATCCGCTTCAGCATCCGTCGACATTGACAATCCTGTATTGCGATAACGCATGGGTGATGGCATCCATTTGCCTGCCGAGCTGTGCAGCTCTTCTACCCCGGCGTTTAAAAACCGGTCCAGATTGCTGGCACGGACTCCCGCACCCGCCATTATTATTGGAACACCGGAATGTGCTTTTAGTTCCGTAATTAATTGCAGTCCTTTTTCAGCGGACGGCTGTTGACCCGATGTCAGAATGCGCGCCACGCCAAGTTCTCCAAGCGTTTCAAAGGCCTGAAGCGGATCTCTACACATATCAAATGCGCGATGAAAAGTGACGGCGAGCCCCTGCGCGGCGCTCATGACCTGACGCATGCGCGGGAGGTCGATATTGCCGTCTTCATCCAGCAGGCCGGTGACCAGCCCGGGGAACCCCAGGTCGCGCACGAGGGCGATATCATCAAGCATGGCACCGAACTCGCCCGCCGTGTAACAAAAATCACCGCCGCGTGGACGAATAATCGGGTGAACGGGAATCGTGACGGCCTGACGGGCAGCCTTCAGCACGCCGTAAGAAGGCGTCAGCCCGCCCTCTTTGGGTGCCGCACACAGTTCAATGCGGTCAGCTCCGTAATTTTGCGCGGTGACGGCACACTCCACGCTGTAACAGCAAATCTCCAGCAGCGCCATGTAATCCTCCTTAAATTCCACCAAACGAACCATCACGACATGCCGTCTGTTTTCAGTCCCGGCGGGAACTCACATCTCTTGCGCCTCACTGGCAACGATTTGCTCAATGGTCCAGGGATGAAACTTCACCGTGACCTTCCCGTCCGTGACGGCCAGCGTCGGATTCGGTAATCGCTCGCGCTCACCTTTGGGTGAACTGGTCTTCACAAAAATCCCTGGCTGGCTTAAGCCTTCGTCAGCTAACAGGGCCAGCGCACGCGCGTTTAATGTCTCCGGCTCGCCCGGCAGGACAATCTCAATGTGCTCCCACCCTTCGTGCGGATAGCGCTTCTCGCCCGGCCACGGCAACTCAACCACGGTGAATTGCCAGTGGGCCACGTTCACCGGCTCACGCAGCCTGAACAGGCAGATGGGGCGACCGTTAATGATATTCTCGGACAGTAACTCGCCGCACTGTTCAAATCCGCGACGCCAGCGTTCTGCGGTGGCATTCTGATGGCAGCGCAAAGAGATGTGATCGGCCTCGAGCGGCGTAATATCCAGGCCGAGACGGGTGGCAAGTTCTGTGAACGCCTGGGTGAAGCGCGGTAAATCTGCGGAAATATCATGCAGTTCGTCAATGGATTGCCAGTTCGCCATAAGTCACTCTCTTTTCGTGTCGCAAAGCCGCTAATTTACTCTGTTGATCTGTTTTGACCAACCGCAGAATCCG
Source organism: Enterobacter sp. EC_64 (assembly GCF_019584165.1). NCBI lineage: Bacteria > Pseudomonadati > Pseudomonadota > Gammaproteobacteria > Enterobacterales > Enterobacteriaceae > Enterobacter > Enterobacter sp. EC_64. The sequence continues at coordinate 25,009 of NZ_VDAS01000006.1, read as the reverse complement.
GCTTTTTACGACTGCATGTTTATGCACACCTTCTTAGCCTGGATTCTGAGCAATCTTCAGGCCCCGCGATGCTGACGGCAGAAGGCATTTGCAGTATACTCCCGCCCTAAATTCTCTAACTGGCGCGGGTGGTTGTGAGCCCGCATCAAAAAAGTAAGGTATCCAGGTGAATATTCAGGCTCTTCTCTCCGAAAAAGTCAGTCAGGCACTGATTGCCGCAGGCGCGCCTGCGGATTGCGAACCGCAGGTTCGTCAGTCAGCAAAAGTACAGTTTGGCGACTATCAGGCTAATGGCGTGATGGCAGTGGCTAAAAAACTGGGTATGCCGCCGCGACAGCTCGCTGAGCAGGTACTGACGCATCTGGATCTCGCCGGCATTGCCAGCAAAACCGAAATCGCCGGCCCAGGCTTTATCAACATCTTCCTTGAGCCTGCCTTCCTGGCAAGCCACGTTGACGCGGCGCTGAAATCCGATCGTCTGGGTGTTTCCCAGCCGGAAGCGCAGACCGTCGTGATCGACTACTCTGCCCCGAACGTGGCGAAAGAGATGCACGTTGGCCACCTGCGCTCCACCATCATCGGTGATGCCGCGGTGCGTACGCTCGAGTTCCTCGGTCACAAGGTGATCCGCGCGAACCACGTGGGCGACTGGGGTACCCAGTTCGGGATGCTGATTGCTTACCTGGAAAAACAGCAGCAGGAAAACGCGGGCGAAATGGCGCTGGCGGACCTGGAAGGGTTTTATCGCGAAGCCAAAAAGCACTATGACGAAGATGAAGCCTTTGCCGAGCGCGCGCGCAGCTACGTGGTAAAACTGCAGGGCGGCGATCAATACTTCCTCGAGATGTGGCGCAAGCTGGTTGACATCACCATGTCGCAGAACCAGCTTACCTATAACCGTCTGAACGTCACCCTGACCCGTGACGACGTGATGGGTGAAAGCCTGTATAACCCAATGCTGCCCGGCATTGTGGCGGACCTGAAAGCGAAAAACCTGGCGGTGGAGAGCGAAGGCGCAACGGTGGTGTTCCTTGATGAGTACAAAAACAAGGAAGGTGAACCGATGGGCGTGATCATCCAGAAAAAGGATGGCGGCTATCTCTACACCACGACCGACATTGCCTGCGCGAAATACCGTTACGAAACGCTGCACGCCGACCGCGTGCTGTACTACATCGACTCCCGTCAGCACCAGCACCTGATGCAGGCGTGGACCATCGTGCGTAAAGCCGGGTACGTACCGGACAGCGTTCCGCTGGAACACCACATGTTCGGCATGATGCTGGGTAAAGACGGCAAGCCGTTCAAAACCCGTGCGGGCGGGACCGTGAAGCTCTCCGACCTGCTGGACGAAGCGCTGGAACGCGCCCGTCGTCTGGTGGCCGAGAAGAATCCGGACATGCCGGCCGACGAGCTGGAAAAACTGGCGAACGCCGTGGGTATCGGTGCGGTGAAATACGCGGATCTCTCCAAGAACCGTACCACCGACTACATCTTCGACTGGGATAACATGCTGGCGTTTGAGGGCAACACCGCGCCATACATGCAGTACGCTTATACCCGCGTGCTGTCGGTCTTCCGCAAAGCCAATATCGACGAAAGCGTGCTGGCGAATGCCACCGTGACCATCACGGAAGATCGTGAAGCGCAGCTGGCGGCGCGTCTGCTGCAGTTCGAAGAGACGCTAACCGTGGTCGCGCGTGACGGCACGCCGCACGTGATGTGTGCTTACCTGTACGATCTGGCGGGTCTGTTCTCTGGCTTCTACGAGCACTGCCCAATTCTCTCTGCGGAGAATGAATCGGTCCGCAACAGCCGCCTGAAGCTGGCGCAGCTGACGGCGAAGACCCTGAAGCTGGGTCTGGATACTCTGGGTATCGAAACCGTAGAACGTATGTAATACCAAAAACCCGGCAATCGCCGGGTTTTGTTTTTTTGCAGTCCTGACAATTCAACCGTCAGCGGTAGTTCACGATGACAGAATTACTCTGCACCTTCAGCGCCGGGATCAAACGTCCCCCGCCCGGCACTTCCCAGATGAAACGCAAAGGTTCAATAGCCGGCACGCCGTTGAACGCCTGCGTTGTTCCATTTTCGCCGTCGATTTCCGTGCAGCGCGTCTGAGAGCAGAGGCGCACCCGCAGGCCCGCTGGCGTTGGGCCAATCAGCCGGTAGTTCCAGACCACCAGACCCATCAGACCGGAAACCTCTTCAGCAGGCGCCAGCGGGTTAGACGACATGGCAACACCGCGGTTGCTGAGGGTCACCCCCATGCTGCTCGCCTGCCAGGCGCCTCCCCCGGCAGCCTGCGCCGCCAGCGGGAAGAGCAACATCCAAAGCCATTTACGCATTATTTTCCTCCAATCGTCGCGGTCATGCGGATATGACGGTTATCCGACAGCTCCAGATTCGACAGCACGACCAGCTGGCTCAGGCTGCGGCGCAGGAAGCGGGACAGCAGCGGACGCAGCGCGTGGTTCACCAGCAGCACCGGCGGCGCGCCGAGCATCTCCTGACGCGCCAGCGCCTCCTGGGTTTGCGCCAGCAGGCGATCCGCCAGGCCCGGCTCCAGGCCGCCGCCGCCCTGCAGGGCCTGCAGCAGCAGACGCTCAAGCGGCGTATCGAGGCCGATCACCTGCACTTCCCCGGTTCCCGGGAACCACTGCTGGGTAATGGCGCGTCCCAGCGCCACGCGCACCACCGCCGTCAGCTCGTGCGGATCGCTCTGGATTGGCGCGTGCTCTGCCAGCGTTTCCAGAATGGTGCGCATATCGCGGATCGGCACCTTCTCGTCGAGCAGGTTTTGCAGCACCTTATGCAGCGTGGTTAAGGTCAGCACGCCCGGAACCAGATCTTCCGTCAGCTTCGGCATCTCCTGCGTGACGCGGTCCAGAAGCTGCTGCGCTTCCTGACGGCCAAACAGCTCCGCCGAGAATTGCCCAATCAGGTGGTTAAGGTGGGTTGCCACCACGGTACTGGCTTCAACAACCGTGTAACCCTGGATCTGCGCCTGCTCTTTCAGCGCGCTTTCAATCCAGATCGCGGCCAGACCAAAGGCCGGATCGATGGTTTGCTCGCCCGGCAGCGTGCCTGCGGCGGTGCCGGGGTTAATCGCCAGCCAGCGGCCCGGATAGGCATCACCGCTGCCAATTTCAACGCCTTTCATCAGGATGCGATAGCGCGCGGGCGGCAGGTCCATATTGTCGCGGATGTGTACCACCGGCGGCAGGAAGCCCATGTCCTGGGCGAATTTTTTACGGATACTGCGGATACGGCCGAGCAGCTCGCCGTCCTGCTGGAAATCGACCATCGGGATCAGGCGATACCCGACTTCCATTCCCAGAGAATCCTCCAGCTGAACGTCGTTCCAGGTCGCTTCGACGGCCTGATTATTCTCCGGCATTTTGACCGGAACAGGTTCCGCTGCCGGTTTGGTTTCACGGCCACGCATCCACCAGGCAAGGCCCAGCAGCGCCGCCGTAAACAGCAGGAAGACGAGGTTTGGCATACCCGGCACCAGGCCGAGCAACCCGAGCACCGCCGCGGCCAGCAGCATCACGCGCGGGTTACTGAACAGCTGTCCCACCATCTGCTCGCCAACGTCCTGATCGGTGCTCACGCGGGTCACGATGACACCCGCCGCAGTGGAGATCACCAGCGCCGGGATCTGCGCGACCAGACCGTCACCGATGGTCAGCAGCGTATAGCTTTCCGCCGCGTGGCCCATGTCCATCCCGTGCTGCAATACGCCCACCAGCAGGCCGCCGACCACGTTAATCACCATGATCAGAATGCCCGCGATGGCGTCACCACGCACAAACTTACTCGCACCGTCCATGGAGCCGTAGAAGTCCGCCTCCTGCGTCACTTCCGCACGGCGCTTTTTGGCTTCATCTTCGGCGATTAGCCCGGCGTTCAGGTCGGCGTCGATCGCCATCTGCTTGCCCGGCATCCCGTCCAGCACAAAGCGCGCGCCCACTTCCGCAATACGCCCTGCACCCTTGGTGATGACCATAAAGTTGATGATTACGAGGATGACGAACACCACGATACCGATAGCGAAATTACCGCCCACCAGGAAGTGGCCGAACGCTTCCACCACCTTACCTGCCGCTGCCGCCCCGGTGTGGCCTTCCATCAGGATGATACGCGTGGACGCCACGTTCAGCGCCAGTCGCAGCAGGGTGGTAAACAGCAGAATGGTCGGGAACGCGGCGAACTCCAGGGTACGCTGGGTGAACATCGCCACCAGCAGCACCATAATGGACAGCGCGATATTGAAAGTGAAAAGCAGGTCGAGGATGAACGCCGGGAGCGGCAGTACCATCATCGACAGAATTAGCAGGATCAGAATCGGCCCGGCCAGGATCTGCCATTGGGTCGATTTCAGGTTGCCGGGCAGGCGCAACATTGCCACCAGATTAGCCATCAGTGTCCTTCTCGTTCATAAAATCCAGCGCGGCAGGCACCGGAAGGTTCTCAGGTTTCACAGGCCGTTGACCGCCGGCCAGACGCCAGCGCTTCAACTGCCATACCCAGGCCAGCACTTCCGCCACGGCGGCGTAAAGTTGTCCCGGGATCTGTTGTCCAATATCCGCATGGCGGTACAGGGCACGCGCCAGCGGAGGGGCTTCGAGGATCGGCACGCGGTGTTCGGTGCCAATTTCACGGATACGCAGCGCGATCAGCCCCGCCCCTTTCGCCACCACTTTCGGCGCGCTCATTTTGTTTTCGTCATAGCGCAGCGCAACGGAATAGTGTGTCGGGTTGGTAACGATGACGTCGGCCTTTGGCACATCGTCCATCATGCGGCGACGGGCGGCGGCACGCTGCATCTGGCGGATGCGCCCCTTCACGTGCGGGTCACCTTCCATCTGCTTATATTCGTCACGGATATCCTGACGCGACATCCGCAGCTTCTTGAAGTGGGTATAGAGCTGGAAGATCACGTCAAAACCCACCATCGGGATAATGCTGAGCACCACCAGCAGCGCGCAGAGCCCGACCAGATTCAGCGCGTTGCTCATCGCGGTGAGCGGCGACTCGCTGATAAGACGCATCATTTCCGGCCAGTGGTACCAGAGGTAAAACCCCGCGGAGCTGCCCATCAGCACCGATTTGAGAATGGCTTTGAGCAGCTCGGCCCCGGTCTGGGCAGAGAACATTTTCGCAATACCCGGCAGCGGGTTGAGTTTGGAAAATTTCGGCTGCAGCGATTTGGCGCTGAAGACCAGACCGCCGAGCATCACCGGCGAGACCAGCGCGACCAGCACAACCCCGGTAATGAGGGGCAGCAGCGCAACCATGGCCCCTTTAATCAGCTGAATAATCTGGCTGAGGATCAGATTCGGATCGTTGACCATACTGTGGTCAAAACGGAGGCCGGTTGAGAGCATGCCCGCCAGCTTGCGGGCGAGCGACTCCCCGCCCCACCAGATAATGCACACCCCTACGATAAGGATCAGCAGGGAGGTCAATTCTCGGGATCGGGGGATCTGCCCTTCCTCACGCGCCTTTTCTAGTCGGTGGGGTGTGGGGGCTTCCGTTTTGTCGTCGTTCTCTTCTGCCACTGTGCACGCTCAGCCCATTACGTCACGGGTATCATGCCAGCGCAGCGGAAATCCAATGGCGGGAAAAGCCCGTTTATTCGGGCTCTTTTCGGTGATTTTGTCGCAAACCGCCTCAGGGGGCATCCATCCCCTGAGGCGGAATGGACCATCAGAAGCCGAGGCTGTCCAGCAGGTCGTCCACCTGATCCTGGCTTGCCACCACGCCCGCCTTGCTGGCGTCGAGCTGTGGACCATTGAGCAGGCTTTCGTTCTCGCGTTTTGGACGGGCTGCCGGTTCCGGGATGTTCTCCAGCAGCACCATCAGCAGCTGGCGCTCAATCTCCTGGATCACATCCATCATGCGCTTGATCACCTGACCGGTCAGGTCCTGGAAATCCTGCGCCATCATGATGTCCAGCAGCTGGGCATTGGTGAAGCTGGTGTGACCCGGCACATCCCCCAGGAACTGACGGGTATCGGTCACCAGCTCGCGGGCATCCGCCAGCTCGATAGGGTTCTCAAACCACTCGTCCCAGCGTTTGGTCAGCGCTTTCGCACCCTTTTCCATCGCATCCTGGTGCGGTTGTGACGCTTCAACGCTGTTCAGCGCACGTTCCGCGGCCTGAGCGGTCATCTGCACGACGTAGTCCAGGCGATCGCGCGCATCAGGAATCGCTTCCGCCGCTTCGGCAATTGCCTGATCCAGACCCAGCTCACGCAGGCTGTCACGCAACATGCGCGTCAGGCTGCCGATGCGGACGATAATGTCGCTCGGCGAGTGTTCTTCAACGGGTTTCATAGCAGGTTGCATCATAACCAACACCTCACATGCCGAGTTTCTCGAAGATCTTACCGAGCTTCTCTTCCAGGGTCGCCGCCGTGAATGGCTTCACCACGTAGCCGCTTGCGCCCGCCTGTGCAGCGGCAATGATGTTCTCTTTCTTCGCTTCTGCCGTGACCATCAGCACCGGCATGGACGCCATTCCCGCATCAGCACGAATGGTTTTCAGCAGTTCCAGACCGTCCATGTTTGGCATGTTCCAGTCGGAGATCACAAAACCAAACCCGCCCGCCTGCAGTTTGTTCAGCGCATCCACGCCGTCTTCTGCTTCTTCAACGTTATTGAAGCCCAGCTCTTTCAGCAGGTTGCGCACAATGCGACGCATGGTGGAAAAGTCATCCACAACCAAAAACTTAAGCTCTTTATCCGCCATAAAATAATACTCCTGAGTCAAATACGTATTGCCTGTCCGGCACTGATTTTCGCCAGCATCTGCTGGCTTACCTGGCTAAGATCGACCACTTCGCTCACGCCACCCATATTGATGGCCTCGCGCGGCATGCCGAACACCACACAACTTGCTTCATTCTGCGCAATCGTCCAGGCGCCAGCCTGGTGCATTGCAAGCATTCCGGCGGCCCCGTCGTTGCCCATCCCCGTCAGGATCACCCCAACGGCGTTGCGCCCCGCATGTTTCGCCACCGAATGAAACAGCACATCCACCGACGGACGGTGCCGGTTGACCGGCGGTCCGTCATGAATTTTGATTTGATAGTTAGCGCCGCTGCGCGCCAGTTCCATATGCTTGTCGCCCGGCGCGATATAGGCATGTCCCGGGAGCACGCGCTCGCCGTCTTCCGCCTCTTTCACGCTGATCTGGCACAGCTTGTTCAGGCGTTCGGCGAACGAACGGGTAAAGCCTGGCGGCATATGCTGCGTGATCAGAATACCCGGACTTGAGAGCGGCAATGGCTGGAGTACATGACGAATTGCCTCTGTTCCTCCGGTTGACGCCCCAATGACCAGCAGTTTTTCCGAGCTGAGTAAGGGACCGGCCTTAAGGGTCGCAGGCGCGGCCATCGGCGTGTGGGCGGCAAGCTTCGCCCGCGACGCGGTGCGGATCTTCTCGGCGATCATCTCGCTGTACGCCAGCATCCCCTCGCGAATGCCGAGCTGCGGCTTGGTGACAAAATCCACCGCCCCCAGCTCCAGCGCGCGCAGGGTGATTTCCGATCCTTTCCCGGTCAGGGAGGAGACCATCACCACCGGCATGGGCCGCAGCCGCATTAATTTTTCGAGGAAATCTATGCCATCCATGCGCGGCATCTCGACATCCAGCGTTAGCACGTCGGGGTTATATTTTTTAATTAAATCCCGCGCTACGAGCGGATCGGGGGCGGTTGCCACCATCTCCATGTCGCTGTGGCTATTGATAATTTCAGTCATGATCTGACGCATCAGCGCTGAATCATCGACGGACAATACCCTGATTTTACTCATGCTTTTTCCTTACTCAGCGCATATACCGTTTGCCCACGCAGGCTAAACTCACGCACGAGGTTGCTGAAGTTTTCCGAGTGCCCGGCAAACAGTAAACCGTCAGGCTTGAGCAACGGAACAAACCGACGCAAAATGTCCTGTTGCGTCGTTTTATCAAAATAGATCATGACGTTACGGCAAAAAATGGCGTCGAACGGCCCCGGCACGTTGTACTGCTTATCCAGCAGGTTAACGGGCGCGAATTCGACGCAGTTCGCCAGCTCCTGGCGTACGCGTACCAGGCCTTCATGCGGGCCCGTGCCGCGCATGAAATAACGCTGCAGCTGCTGAGGCGACAGCGTTTTCAGTTCATCCTGGCGATAAACGCCGTTACGCGCCTTCTCCAGCACTTCGGTATCGATATCGCTGGCGTAGACCTTCCAGCGTCCCGGCGCCATCCCCAGCGTATCGGCAAGGGTGATCGCCAGCGAGTACGGCTCTTCACCCGTCGAGGCGGCCGCACTCCAGACGCGATACTCCCCGGTGCGACGGCGCGCATGCTCGGCCAGGACCGGGAAGTGATGAGCCTCCCGGAAAAACGCCGTCAGGTTGGTGGTTAACGAGTTAATAAAAGCCTGCCACTCGGCGCTGTTCTGGTTCGCCTCGAGCATGCTCAGATAGCGACCAAAATCATCCAGCCCCAGCGTACGCAAGCGCCGCACCAGACGGTTGTAGACCATGTCCCGCTTATGATCCGCAAGCACGATCCCCGCACGCTGGTAGATTAACTGACATATCCGACGAAAATGCGCGTCGGACAGCGCGAGGCGCTGTGTCATCTGCAACAATAATGACGTTTGCCCAGGGGGCATTGGTGATGTCATAGCGCCTTCTTAATTACATTCAGGATACAACTGGCACGGCCTGCGACCGCCCGACTTCTGTTACTGCTTCAACGTGCTCATTCACATTAAATACCGCGACCAGCCCGGTCAGACGATCCGCCTGGCTGGCCAGCTGATCGGTTGCCGCTGCCGCTTCCTCAACTAACGAGGCGTTCTGTTGCGTCACCTGATCCATCTGGGTGACCGCCTGAGCAACCTGCTCAATCCCGCGACGCTGTTCATCCGACGCCGAGGCAATCTCGCCCATGATGTCGTTCACCCGCGTCACCGAGGTGACGATTTCGTGCATGGTTTGTGCCGCCGTATCCACCAGGGCAGAGCCTTGCTGAACCCGTGACACCGATTCTTCAATAAGCACCTTAATTTCTTTCGCCGCGTTGGCGCTGCGGCTCGCCAGGTTACGCACCTCACCCGCCACCACCGCAAATCCGCGCCCCTGCTCCCCGGCACGCGCCGCTTCAACGGCAGCATTCAGCGCCAGAATGTTGGTCTGGAACGCGATACCGTCAATCACGCTGATGATGTCACCAATTTTCTGTGAACTGGTGGCGATCTCCTGCATGGTGCTGGCGACATGGGACGCCTGGTCGCCGCCCTTCTTCGCCGTCATCGCCGCCTGTTTTGACAGGTCAGATGCCTGACGCGCGTTATCGGCGTTCTGGCAAACCGTCGCGGTCAGCTGCTCCATGCTGGCTGCCGTCTGCGCCAGCGAGGCCGCCTGCTGCTCGGTGCGGGATGAGAGATCGTTGTTACCTGCCGCAATCTCTGAGATCCCGGTGTGCATGGCATAACTGCCCTGACGCACGTCGGATACCGTTTCCCGCAGCGATCCCTGCATCGCCTTCAGGCTGGCAAAGATCGCCGAAATTTCGTTCTTGCCGAACACCGCCACCGGACGCGCCAGGTCGCCTTTCGCAATGCTGTCGAAGTGGCTGCTGATAATCGCCAGCGGCTGCACAATCATTTTGCGTGACCAGAGCAGCGCGGCGCCGGTCAGCAAGCCCGCCAGAATCACCATCACGCCGAAGATGACGCCCGACATGTGATAGCTGGTGCGGCTTGCTTCACCGGCGCGCAGAACAGACTGATTGATATCCTGCTGCCATGCGTCAAAGCTGCCGTCAAACGCCGCCTGCGAGGCCTGAACCGGCGCGGTCATAAAGTCCGACAGCTGGTTGTTCTCAAGCCACGTCGCCTGATGGTCGAGATCGCTGTACCACTGTTCAAAATGGGTCTTCATGGCGGCCTTCAGCGCTTTCTCTTTCTCGCTGCCGGTGGCCTGTGCCGCAAAGGCCTTAAACTGTGCGTCAGCCTGTTTCAGGCTGTCGCGCGCGGTGGCCATCAGCGCCTTAATGTCATCCGGCGGATAACTTAGCGCGGTTAAGGTTCCCGCCTTGTTCAGCGCAGTGCTTGCCTGCAACAGCACGGCACGGGTTTGTGCCAGTGCGGAGCGCTGCTGATTACTCGCCTCAACGTCCTGCAAATTCTGATAGCCATCGCGAAACGCCCAAAAAGACAACCCGTTACTGCCAACCTGCAACACACCGCAAAGGATCAGAATCAAAAACAGTGTGGTCGAGATACGAATACGATTTAACATCCACGCTCCCATCAAGCGGCAAGCAGCCGCGGTTTAATTGTCAGTCAAAATGTTTCCCAGTTTTCATCTTGTCCGGTCGTCGCGGTACGCGTACGGTTGGCAGCCGTTTCAGCGGCTGGCGCGCGGTACGTCGCCTGCGGGGTGACCGTGTTTCCAGCGAGTGAAGCGAGACGAAACGCCGAGACGGCCATCTTCAGACGGCTCGCCTGGTCTTCCAGCGCAGCGGCCGCCGCAGCGGAGTCCTGCACCAGGGCGGCGTTTTGCTGTGTCACGCGATCCATTTCCGATACCGCCAGGGCAACCTGGTCGATACCACGACTCTGCTCATCAGACGCAGAGGCGATTTCACCCATGATGTCCGTCACGCGGGTGACGGCATTCACGATGTCATTCATGGTCTCCCCGGCGCTTTCCACCAGCACGGAGCCGGTATCGACGCGGGAGACGGAATCTTCAATCAGCGATTTGATCTCTTTTGCCGCGTTGGCGCTGCGGCTGGCCAGGTTGCGCACTTCGCCGGCCACCACGGCAAACCCGCGTCCCTGTTCGCCCGCGCGCGCCGCTTCCACGGCGGCGTTCAGCGCCAGAATGTTGGTCTGGAAGGCAATGCCGTCGATGACGCTGATGATGTCGGCGATTTTCTTCGAGCTCTCGGCGATGTCGTGCATGGTTTTCACCACGCCATCCACCACGCGGCCGCCGCGCTGCGCCGTCTCGGAGGCGCTTTCCGCCAGCTGAGACGCCTGGCGGGCGTTATCGGCGTTCTGCTTCACGGTCGCGGTGAGCTGCTCCATGCTGGCCGCCGTCTCTTCCAGGGCGGACGCCTGCTGTTCAGTGCGCGATGAGAGGTCGTTATTGCCCATCGCAATTTCGCTGGTGCCGGTATAGATGGCATCCGTGCCGCTACGCACGTTGGCGACGGTATCGATAAGCGAACGCTGCATATGGTCAACGCTGTTTGCCAGCTCGGTGATCTCATTGCGCCCGGACACGGTCAGCGTTTTGGTCAGGTCACCGCCGGCAATGTCACGAATATGGGCGATGACGCGACCGAGAGGGTTCAGCAGGATATGGCGAATGCCGTACCAGACCGCGATCAGCACAATGACCAGCGCCAGCGCCAGCACCGCCATCTGCCATTTCGCAAAGCGGTAGTCATTCTGGCTTTCAGCAAACGCGGAGTGATACAGATCGCCACTGACCTTTGCATATTCCCCCAGCGCCGCGCCGAGGGCGTTTTGCATCCCCTGCGTCGGCTGCGCGAAATAGGCGTCCATGTTGCCGCTCTCCAGGAACTGAATCAGCTCTGCCAGACCGGCATGGTAGGCGTTGTATTTTTCGTCGATATTCTGGCTCACCTGCTCCATCGCAGGCTGCGGGGTGATTTTCTTAAAGGCCTCGTAATGCTTTGCGGCATCCGCAAGTGTCGCCCGGGCATTTTTCAGCAGATCGGTTTTCGCGCTGCTCTGCTGATTGTTGGGATCCATCATCATGCGCGCGGACGAGCGGCTCAGGTTGATACGCGTTTGCAGCATCAGATCCCACGTTGAGGTGAGTTCACTCTGCTGCAGGCGGAGATCGTTCGAGGCCGCAAAGCTGTCCTGGTTCTGTTTTAATGACGAGAAAAAAAGCCCGCCGGAGATAAGCTGAAGTAGTGCGAAAATGACCAGCACCATCATAAGCATTGTGACAACGCGGATACGGTTCAACATACAACACCTTCTCATAGATTTATTAACGGTGTTATCGGCACAGCCAACAGGAACTTTACATTTGAGAAAGGGAAAAGCGCGGGGTTAGAAAGCCACGTCGACAATCAGCGTATCGGTGTAGGTTCCGGCGGGTGGCGTGGCCTGATTAGTCAGCACTTTCGCGGTGTAGTTGTAGGTACGCAGGAGACCGTCGGTACTGACCTGCGACGACGTCGCGCTGGTCCAGCGTTCGCTGCCGCTGCCGCCCCAGCGGTTACCCGTGGCTTCTTTATAGATGTCATAACTGAGGTAGTTACTGCCGCTTACCATCCGGCGCACGTTATTCAGCGCGTTAGCACCGTTGTTAATGCCGATGGTATAGGTACTGCCTTTGGTACAGGTGACGGCAATCGCCTGTGAGACGGTGGGGAAACTTTGTACCAGCGGCGCGCTGTTGAAGTTGACGTCCGGCGTGGTCATGGCGCTACAGTCGTTGGTGACGGTCATATCCAACAGGATGGTGGTTGTTGAGGTTCCCGTCTTGGCATTCGTACAAAGGCTTCCAACACCGAAGGCACAGACGCTGTAGCTGATACTGAAGGTCAACTGCACCTGGTAGGGACCGGCAGTGACGTTTTGTCCGGCGACGGTGCGAAAATAGAGCGGAATGTTATACTGCCTTGTCCCCAGCAGCCCCAGCAAGGTATTCCCGCTCCAGGTATACGTTTTACTTATCTGCACCTCGCTGCTGCTCGCACAAGCCGATAATCCGCACAGCCGGGTGGGGATTACGTCCGTAATGGCGGCATTATCCGTACGTTTCATGGTCGCGCGACTGTTGCCCGAGACTGACGCCGCGGTGTAGCTCAGGGTCACCGAATCGTTGGTCAGAACGTTGAGCACGGTATCACACGCCACAACAAGCCTGCCGGTGGTTTCCACCTCCCCGGTTCCGCTGAGCGCGAACGAGGTGACGCTGCCAAACGACGCATTAACCGTACTGACGGTACACGCCGCCCAGCCGCCGCCGGAGAACAGCAACAGCATCAACAGCAGCAGACGCTTCATGGCGCCTCCCGACACACCAGCGGACCGTAGGTTTGCAGCTTGTGCTCCGGGTTGGCTCCCACGGTCAGGGTGACCTTGCAGCGTTTTCCGTCAGGCGCGATCACCTCCAGCGGATTCACATCGCTAAGGTTTTCCAGCCAGGCAATACCGTCATACCCCACCACCGCATTGCTGCGCGAGGCACGCCGGACCTGGCTTCCCACCGGCAGCGCTTGGCCGCGCGCATCGTGGAGGATGACGCTTGCCACTCTCTCCTGCTCCATCGGGAAATCGACCAGATAGCCGCTGTGACGCCGAATCGCAATTCGCCGCTCGGTCTCTTTCAGCCGGGTGTCCGCTGGCAGGTTCAGGGTATCAATCCGGTAGCTTGCCGGGTAATACGCCGACACCCCGCTGACCAGCAGGTAACCGTTGTTATTCGTTTTGCCAACGGGCTGGTTCTCATAGCTGACGGGCACGTCCGGATGACCGTCGGTACTGATGACCACAAACGCATCGTTGATCTTATTCGCCGCGAACAGCTCGCCGTCCATCAGAACAATCGCGCCCATCGCCTCGCCCCACCAGGTCATCATGTCCCTTTCGCCGTAGCCGCCGCCCTGCAGTTCAATATTGTTATTACGCCAGCCCAGCGTGCCCTGCTGATAGTCACTGGATTTTGACTGGTTGGCCCAGGCCATGTTCCAGCTAAAGCCGCCGTCAGACGGCATGGAATGGTTGTAGTTAATGCGCTGGGTATTGCCCGCATCCGGGGTGTTTTCGACGGTGAACGCGGCGCTGTCGCGTGCCCCCAGCGCCACCTGTAGCGACAGCGCGACCGTCCAGTCTCCCCGCTGCTGGTCCCGGCTCCCGGCAAGGTAAATACTGCTCGCGCCCCACAAATTACGGCTCCATGAGAGATTAAGCAGCTCGGTTTTTTGACTGTCAAAACTCTCCACGCCAATCCAGGCTGCGCCGATGTTGCCGTACTGTCCCAGGTTGAAGGTCAGAGAATACTGGTCCGTATTGCGGCTGAAGCTGGCGATGGGTTTATCGTTCTCGTCATACACCGTAGGCTGGTCGTACAGGGCCAGATTGCCAAAGCCGCGGTCCCGACGCGTGTGCTGGGTGGCCACGCTGAACTCGCTGGTGCTGTACTGGTAACCCCAGTTGATTTGCCCGCCCGCCTCCCCGCGCATGCGGCTTTGCGAGTAAGAGGTATTCACCACGCCAAACTGGCCGAGTTTAATCACCGTCCCAGCCCCGCCCAGCGCCAGCTCCTGCGCCCCTTCCGCATGCCCTTCCAGGGTCAGCCAGTCCGTCACCCCGTAGCGATACGAACCGCTGCCTGCCGCCGGGCCGTAGTCAAAATTCTTGATACCGTAATTACGCCGCAGGCTGCCCAGCGTCACGGCGCCGTCGCTCAGCCCTTTTTTAAGCAGGTCGCTGGAGACGTAAAACGGCAGCGTGGTGCTGACCTGGCGCCCTAATGCATCCGTCGTGACCAGTACCGCATCCCCGGCGCCGTTGATATAGGGCAGATTGGTCAGGGTGAAGGGGCCCGGCTGAAGCTGGGTTGAGCCGGACCGATAGCCGTTGATAAAGAGATCCACCGAGGTGGGTACCGCCGCTTCCCCCGCGAATTCGGGCAGCGGCCACGTCACCAGGTCAGGGCGCAGGGAGAAATCTCGCCCGACGCTGATCCCTCCCATCCGCACGCTGGAGCTCCAGCTCAGGGCATCGCTGATCACGTCCCCGACGCTCCAGCTCATTGCGTCATCCTCATTCGTGAACAGCAGGGTCGTGTCATAGCGGACATACCCTTCCTGCTGACCGTCGTTACCGGTGAAATTTTCCCGGGCATAGCCGGTGGAGGAAAACGAGCCGTTCTCATTGAAATAGCGGAATTCATGCCAGAGGGACGCCTGTCCGCCGATATGCTCCGTGTGGTTGGTGTAGAGATCGTAATTGAGCAGCGCTCCGCGCCCGAAGTGCGGTTTGGCCTGCGCCGTTTGCGCGCCGAACGGCGTCACGCGGGATGCAACCCAGTCCCGGGGAACGGTCAGCAGCAGACGTTGCCCGGCGCTGTCGTACTCCACCCGAACCTGAGAAAGCGATGAGAG
Source organism: Enterobacter sp. EC_64 (assembly GCF_019584165.1). Taxonomy (NCBI): domain Bacteria; kingdom Pseudomonadati; phylum Pseudomonadota; class Gammaproteobacteria; order Enterobacterales; family Enterobacteriaceae; genus Enterobacter; species Enterobacter sp. EC_64. The sequence continues at coordinate 9,834 of NZ_VDAS01000006.1, read as the reverse complement.
ATTCACTTCTCCGGCAGGAACATGTTCCGGGGGCAGTCCCGCGCGCAGCAGGTCAGCGCTGGAGATAAAGAAAGCGCCTTTGCGCTGCGTCACGGGCACGACCAGACCGGTATCGTAGTGGTTGAGCACGAGGGCAAGCTGGAAGACCGCTTCATCATGTATCGCCTGTGCCTGGGGCGGCGGCGGAAGGCTGTCATCGCCGGACTCAGCCCAGGTCGCGGAACTGACGCAAAGCAGTATCATCATCGCCGGCTTCAGTTGACGGGCGTCGACTGCCATTGTGCGTCCCTGGCATTAATCTGCGCGCTCATCCGCTCTGGCTGACGAACGCCTGCGGGTATCGGCCAGCTGCGGGTGCTGCCGGGAAGTACGTAACCCAGCAATCCCTCCGCGACCGTGCGTTTCTGCCCTCCCTGCTCCAGCGCCACCTGGCTCAGCCTGACATGGACATCCCCCCGATTCCGAACCTCCAGTACCGGCTGCCCATCCGCTCGCGTCACCCGCCAGCTCAGGTTCCGGGTCTCCACCAGCGCGTGATGCGCCCCCTCTTTTATGGTCGGGATCCCCTGGCCATACACAAACAGCGGAATGGAGTAACGCATCTGCAACTTGAGGCCGATGGCGGGTTCTGCTTTGGCATCAGGCTGAGGAATTTCATCCACGATAATGCGGTAGGCCTGTTCGACGCCTGCGGGAACGGGGGCCTGCTTAATAAGACGAATAAGCTGCTTGCTGCCCGTGCCAATCGTGACGATGGGCGGGCTGGCGACCACATCCTGCTGCGCGGCGTAGCGCTCGTGTCCGTCCTCCTGCTTCCAGCGCACAATACGCACCTGCATCGTGGTGGCGCTGTTTCCCTGGTTCTGGATCCACAGCTCCGTGGCGTTGGCGTCTGCCGCAAGCCACGGGTCGATCGGCCAGAGCAGAATGGTGGCTGCCGCCTGCGCCTGACCGATTGCCACAGCCATTCCCAACGCGCCCGCCAGACAAACAGGTCTGAAAACTGGCTTCATCAACACTCTCCCTTTATTACCATGACAAGGTCACGGTGAGCTGATCGGAATACGTTCCTGCCGGACTAAATCCGGTCAGTAGCGCCACGCCAAAAAGCGGCAGCGCGATGTTATTGCTGTTGCTATAGGTCACCGGTATCGCCTGGTTGACGCCAATTTCGCTGTTCGCGGCCAGCGAACTGCTGCTGTAAAGCCGGTATCCCACCACGTCGGCGCCGTTCGAGCGCTTCATGCGGCGAACGGTTGAATAATTCTGTCCGCCATTAATGCTCATGCTCAGCGCCACGCCCGGCGTGCAGGCGATAGACAACGCCCCGTTTGGCACAAAGCTGGTGCTTACCGGTGCGCTCTCGACGCCGTTATGGGTGCCAAAATCCAGCGTCCCGAGAACCCCTCCGCTGCCGGTGGCCACCGCGCATCCCGGAACAATCGTCGCGCTGACCTTAAAGGACTGTGACGTCACCGCCTCCGCCGCGGGCGCCATCAGCAATCCGACGATCAGCGCGAAAAAAGGCTGCACGTGTCCCTCTGCGCATATGCGCAGACCAGTAAGAGTTGCCTTCATGGCGGTGCAGGACTAATAGGTGACGCTGACGTTAATCGTGTCGGTGTAGGTGCCCGGGACGACCGTCACGCTGTTACCGCCGCCGGTAATACGTCCGTAGAGGGTGTAACTGTCCACCCCTCCGGCCGTAGAGGCGATCGGCAACGCGGTGTTATTGGCAATCACGCTGTTAAACCCGCTGTCGCTGTACAGGCTGTATGCCACGCCCTGTGCCGCGTTGGCGGTGTTAACCAGATAGCGCGCAGGGGTTCCCGGGGTGCCGACAACGGTGCCGGGTGCGGTGGAGTTGGTGTTGCCGGTGATCGCCACCGTATAGCTGGCGGTCGTACATTGAATAGTGAAGGTGTTTCCGCCGCTGGCGCCGGTGAGCTGCGTGGTCAGAGTGGAAAACGTTGCGGGATGGGTGCCGAAATCCAGTGTCCCGAAGTTAATGCCGTTTTGCGTGGGCGATCCGTTTATCAGACAACCGTTCGTGAGCGTCAGCGTCGCGCCGATGGTGCCGCTACTGGTGACGGCCAGCGCCTGATGGACCGTTGTCGCAGTCAGTAAGGTGCCTGCGCAGATCAAAAGGAGTTTTCTTTTCATTTACCACCCTCCAGAAGACGTCTCCGTTCCCTTGCCACGTTTTATTTTTGTCGTTCAAGATGTTAGCCCCGCTTAATGTTCCTCTGAGGGGGGTTATTGAGAATTTAGTTTACGGATATCGCTTCGACCACCTGCCCCTTAACGCATAAGCACTTTGTCTTATTGACTTCTTATTGCCTTAAATAACAGAGAGTTAAATTATTTTTTTCAGCATTTTCATGCTATCAGGAGAGAATATATCCATTAAAGTGTGATGCAGATCACAATATATCGTCAGGGCAATAACAACAAAATTAATAAAACTTAAAAAGGAGTTGTATCCCCCTACGCTTTGCGTCAATTTATGTGCCGAATAATTTCCCGCGTCGTAATAAAAAATTTATATGTATCGGTGCGGGCTACATCTGAAGCGCATAGAGGGTCTTTTTTCGTGGCAAGTGCAAACAAACTCACACTCTTCATCGTGATATTCATGCTGGCGGGTATTCTTTCAGGGGCAGCAATTCATGAATATGCATCTGCGGATGCCATCAAAGCCTGGTCGGATAATATTACCCTTCTGACCGATATTTTCCTGCGACTGATCAAAATGGTCATTGCGCCGCTGGTCTTCAGTACGCTCACCGTCGGCATTATGAAGCTGGGCGAAACCTCCACCATTGGCCGCGTGGGCGGCAAAGCGATGGTATGGTTTATCAGCTCATCCGTGCTCTCAATTCTGGTCGGCCTGTTTATCGTCACGCTGGAGCATCCGGGCAGCGGACTGAACCTGACCGTCCCGACCGAGGCGGTGGATACCGGTCTGGCCGTTGGGGGCATGACGCTGAAAGCGTTCCTGTCTCACACCATTCCGACCAGCATCGCGGGGGCGATGTCGAACAATGAGATCCTGCAGATTGTGGTGTTCTCAATGTTCTTCGGCATTGGCGGCGCGTCGCTGGGGCAGAAGTTCAACGCCCCGCTGGTGGCCGCGCTGGACGTGGTTTCTCATATTATGCTGAAGGTCACAGGCTACGTAATGTACGTTGCGCCGCTGGCCATTTTCGCGGCAATCTCCTCCGTCATCGCCACGCAGGGCCTGGGCATTCTGTTGAACTATGCCTCCTTTATTGGCGGCTACTATGTTGCCATTCTTCTCACCTGCATGGTGCTGCTGGCCGTGGGTTACATGGTGCTGAAAAAAGAGGTGTTCCGCCTGGTCAGCATGCTGAAAGATCCGGTTCTGGTGGCGTTTACCACCAGCAGTTCTGAAGCGGCCTACCCTAAAACGCTGGAGCAGCTGGAGCGTTTTGGCTGCTCGCGCAACATCGCCTCTTTCGTACTGCCGATTGGCTACTCCTTCAATCTGGTGGGGTCGATGGTGTACTGCTCTTTCGCCTCGATGTTTATTGCGCAGGCGTACAACATTCATCTGAGCTTCTCTGAGGTGACGGTGCTGATGCTGACCCTGATGCTGGCCTCAAAAGGGATTGCGGGCGTACCGCGCTCCTCGCTGGTGGTGCTGGCCGCGACGATCCCAAGCTTTAACATTCCGGTCGCCGGTATTCTGCTGTTGATGGGGATCGACCACTTCCTGGATATGGGCCGTTCCGCAATTAACGTTCTGGGTAATGGCATTGCGACCGCCATGCTGTCGCAGAATGAAGGCGCTCGGGACGCGGAAGCTGAAGCTGAACTGGTAAAGCAGGAAGCGTAATGGCATGAAAAAGCCGGGTGGCGGCTTCGCCTTACCCGGCCTACAAATGGCCCGAACGCGTAGGCCGGGTAAGCGTCAGCGCCACCCGGCTTTGTTTTTATGCCACGTGACTCGCCGCGATATCCAGCTGCAAAGACAGCCCCGAGCATTAACGTATGGGTGGCCACGGAAGCTAAGCTGGTGGAGCAGGATGTAAAAAAGCCGGGGGGCGGCTTCGCCTTACCCGGCCTACAAATGGCCCGAACGCGTAGGCCGGGTAAGCGTCAGCGCCACCCGGCTTTGTTTTAGGCTACGTGACTCGCGGCGATATCCAGCAGCGCCATCTCATCGCTGTTTAGCAGCTTCTCAATGTTCACCAGAATCAGCATACGCTCGCCGAGCGCGCCCAGACCGGTCAGGTATTCGGTCGACAGCGTGACCGCAAACTCTGGCGCAGGACGAATCTGATCAGAGGTCAGGGAAAGCACGTCAGACACGCCATCCACCACGATCCCCACCACGCGCTGCCCCAGATTCAGGACGATCACCACGGTGTTGTCGTTGTAGTCAACGTCGCCCTGGCTGAACTTCACGCGCAGATCCACGATGGGCACAATGACGCCACGCAGGTTAGTGACACCTTTAATAAACGCAGGCGTGTTAGCGATGCGGGTAACCTGGTCGTAACCACGGATTTCCTGCACTTTCAGGATATCGATGCCGTACTCTTCATCGCCTAAAGTGAATACCAGAAATTCCTGTCCTGATGGCTCGCCCGCCAGTTTCGTTACATTACTCATACCGGTCATGTTATTACCTTCTACTTAATCAGGCGGCTGTGTACGCCACACGTTGTTCACGATTTAATCCCTGAAGCGCCGACACGTCGACGATCAGCGCCACGCTACCATCACCCAGAATGGTGGCGGCAGAAATACCCGGCACTTTGCGGTAGTTGCTTTCGAGGTTCTTCACCACCACCTGGTGCTGACCGATCAGCTGATCGACCAGCAATGCGTAGCGGCGGCCCGCGCTTTGCAGGATCACCACGATACCCTGCGTGGCCTCGGTCTTCGCCCCGTCCACTTCGAACACTTTCCACAGTTCCACCAGCGGCAGGTACTCACCGCGAACCTCGAGCACGCGCTCCCCGCCCGCCAGCGGATGCAGATCTTCCTCACGCGGCTGGAGGGATTCCATCACGGCGTTCAGCGGGAGGATAAAGACTTCGTCCGCCACTTTGACGGACATGCCGTCGAGGATCGCCAGCGTCAGCGGCAGCAGGATGCGAATGGTCGTGCCGGAACCCTGTTTGGACTGGATCTCAACGTGGCCGCCCATCTCCTGGATGTTACGTTTCACCACGTCCATGCCCACGCCGCGCCCGGAGACGTCGGTCACCTGCTCTGCGGTAGAGAAGCCCGGTGCGAAGATCAGCATGCCCACTTCTTCGTCGGTCATGTTTTCATTGACCGCCATTCCCTGCGAAATCGCTTTTGCCAGGATGCGCTCGCGGTTCAGACCTGCGCCGTCATCGGTCACTTCAATGCAGATGTTTCCGCCCTGATGTTCCGCAGACAGGATCAGATTCCCGACCGGGGATTTCCCGGCGGCAATGCGGTTTTCCGGCAGTTCAATACCGTGGTCGAGGCTGTTACGCACCAGGTGCGTTAACGGGTCAATGATGCGCTCGATCAGGCTTTTATCCAGTTCGGTTGAGCTGCCCATCAGGGTCAGTTCAATCTGCTTGTTCAGCTTGCTGGCGAGATCGCGAACCAGACGCGGGAAGCGGCTGAAGACATATTCCATCGGCATCATACGGATGGACATCACCGATTCCTGCAGATCGCGGGCGTTACGCTGCAGCTGGCCCATGCTGGTAATCAAATCCCCGTGGGTGACCGGGTCGAGTTCGTTTGAACGTTGCGCCAGCATCGACTGGGTGATCACCAGTTCGCCCACCAGGTTAATCAGCTGATCAACCTTCTCAACGGCGACACGGATGCTGGTCGACTCGCTGGAGCGCGCGGCAGGTTTTTCACCACGGCCCGGTGCAGCAGCCTCTTTTGGCACCGCCTTCAGCGCCGGAGCCGCAGGCGCCACAGCCGGTGCGGCAGCCTGAGCGACAACAGCCGCCTCTTCCACAGCCGCAGGGGCATCAACCGCGACCGTTTCGGTTTCGAAGGCGATTTGATCGGCTTCAATCACAAAGCACAGCACCGCCACGATATCGTCCTGGCCAATACCGTCATCAAGCGTCGCGGCCAGGCTGTCTTTGCCTTTAACCACGTTGCTTAATTTCGCCAGGTTACCCAGCTCTTCTTCCAGCAGGTTAACTTCATTCTCTTTCAGGCGAGACAGCACCACGCGCAGTTTGCCCGCCGGTGCGTCGGCAGGGGCAGACGCCTGCGCGGCAACCGTATCCACAACGCTCAGTTTTGCGGCAGGAACCACGGCTGCGGCAACCTCACCTTTGGCTTCCAGCGCGAGCTGGCGCAGCGCATTGCAGATGTATTCAAAGCTGGCGGCATCAGGCTCTGCCGAACTTTTATAGGCGTCGAGCTGTTCCTGCATAATATCTTTGGTTTCCAAAAACAGGTTGATAATGTCGGTATTGAGCTGCATCTCACCGCGTCGTGCTTCATCAAGCAGGTTTTCCATTAAATGGGTCGTTTCCTGCAGGATGGTAAATCCAAACGTTCCGGCTCCGCCTTTAATGGAATGCGCCGCACGGAAGATGGCATTGAGCTGCTCGGAATCCGGTGCTTCGGGCACCAAATCGAGCAAGTGTTGCTCCATATCGGCCAACAATTCGTCGGCTTCATCAAAGAATGTCTGGTAAAAATCGCTAATATCCATGCTCACGCTATCACCTCGGATTGGCTGGTGGCGATGTTGGAACGGCAGCCGAAGGAACGGCCCCAGGCTGTTTTAAATCGTCCAGTGACTCATTCTGACTTTCGGCGTTTTCATGCAGGATGGCCTGCTCCGCCTGCTGGTTCAGCACTAAAAGACTGATACGACGGTTGATGGCATCATCCGGCCCGCGGTCGGAAACGCGCATGGTTGCGGCCATGCCGACTACGCGCAGTACCTTGCCATCATCAAGCCCACCTGCCACCAGCTCGCGGCGCGAGGCGTTGGCACGGTCGGCAGAAAGTTCCCAGTTGCTGTATCCCTTCTCCCCACTGGCGTACGGGAAATCATCCGTGTGGCCTGACAGGCTGATTCGGTTAGGAATGCCGTTCAGCACCGGTGCAATGGCACGCAGAATATCGCGCATGTACGGTTCGACTTCCGCACTCCCGGTTTTAAACATCGGGCGGTTCTGGCTGTCGATAATCTGGATACGCAGCCCTTCCTGCACCAGGTCAATCTTCAGATGCGGTCGCAGCGCGCGCAGCTTCGGATCCGCTTCAATCAGCTGATCGAGATCGCCACGCAGTTTTTTCAGGCGCGCCTGTTCCATCTTTCGTTTCAGCTCGTCGATGTTCGGCTCTTTTTTCACCTCACCCTTCTGCTGGGTGTAATCATCGCCGCCGCCCGGGATCGGGCTTTCGCTGTTAGAGATACGCGGCCCGCCGGCCACCGCCGTTGCCAGCGGCGTGCGGAAATATTCGGCAATCTGGATCAGTTCTTTTGGGCTGGAGATGGAGATCAGCCACATCACCAGAAAGAACGCCATCATTGCGGTCATAAAATCGGCGTACGCGATTTTCCACGAGCCGTGCGCACCATGCCCACCGCCCTTGTGCTTGCGTTTTTTTACGATGACGATCGGATGGGACTGGTTTTTCATGCGTCCTCAGTTGTCGTCTGTTGGTTTGGGTTTTTCACCGCACGCACGTGTTCTTCAAGCTCGATAAACGACGGACGCTCGCTGGAGTAAAGCGTTTTACGGCCAAACTCAACCGCGATCGGTGGCGCATAACCGTTGAGGTTAGAGAGCAGCGTGATCTTCACGCACTGCATCATTTTGGTGGTTTCCGCGCTCTTCTGGCGCAGCACGCTGGCCAGCGGAGAGATAAAGCCATACGCCAGCAAAATACCGAGGAAGGTACCCACCATCGCATGGGCAATCAGCGCGCCGAGCTCAGCTGCCGGACGGTCTGCCGAGGCCAGGGCGTGCACCACCCCCATGACCGCAGCAACGATACCAAATGCCGGAAGCGAGTCGCCGACCAGCGCCAGGCTGTTGGCCGGCACTTCCGATTCGCTTTCATGGGTTTCAATCTCTTCATCCATCAGCGCTTCGATTTCGAAGGTATTCATGTTGCCGCTGATGATCAGTCGCAGATAGTCGACGATGAAATCCAGCATCATGGCATCAGCAAGAATGCGCGGATAGCTGGCAAAAATTTCGCTCTCTTTCGGGTTTTCAATATCCCGCTCAAGCGAGAACATGCCCTGCTGACGCGACTTCGCCATCAGGCGATAGAGCAGTGCCAGCAGATCCATATACATGCTTTTGGTGTATTTTGAGCGACGGAACAGCAATGGAATTGCTTTCAGCGTGCCCTTGATCGATTTACCGTTGTTGCCAACGATAAAAGCCCCTACCCCTGCGCCGCCGATGATAATAAGTTCAGCCGGTTGATAGAGTGCTCCAAGGTGCCCGCCGGTCATCATGTAACCGCCGAAAACTGTACCGAGAACTACCAGGTAACCTAATAAGATAAGCACGACATCATCCTTCCGCTAGTGACTATGGCAAGGACGTCCAGCTCGCAGCGTTGACCGTTCGCGGGGTAAAAAAAAGCAGCGGTAATCGCTTACCGCTGCTGGAATCTTTCCCACACGTTCGGGTTAAACAGCTTGTTCGATCTGTTCATCCAGCAGTTGTGGAATAATATCGGCAGCATCCCGGGAAAGTTTACGTCTTTTTACTGCACGGGAAGGAGGCTGACATAAACTACAGGCGAAGCTGCCTGCAGGTTGGTGAGCATGGGTAATGAAATTGCCGTTGCAGCAGTTGCAGCGCGACAGCTCAAGCATTCCGCTCTCAACAAAACGCACCAGCGTCCATGCGCGGGTCAGCGCCAGCAGAGGACCTTCTTCCTGCTGTGGGCATTGTTCAAGGTAAAGTTTGTAGGCTTTGATCACGGCGTCAACGCCGCTACACAAACCGGTTTTGAGAAGATACTGCCAGGCGTTACAGAACATGGAAGCGTGAATATTCTGCTCCCACGTCATAAACCAGTCGGTAGAAAACGGCAGCATGCCTTTCGGCGGGGGACTACCACGTAACTCTTTGTACAGTTTGATGAGACGACCACGGCTCAACTGCGTCTCGCTTTCCAGCATTTGTAAACGAGCACCCAGCGTAATCAGCTCCATGGCCAACTGTATGTCACGCGCTTCCTGAACAATGCTTTTCTCGCTCATTGCTAGGCCCTTTTCTTACGGGCTACGTCATCAGGCTGGCTGATTTCGTTAAGCAAGCGAGTAGAGAGAAGAATACCGGTATGGATCTGTTGAAGATCGTCTACACGGGACTCCTGCGTCAGACGCGTTATAGTCTGAGAGTCATCGAAACGGAACTGGCAAACCAGTTGATTCGTTTCAGCCAGTTTAACCATCTGCGGGAGGGTTAAACCACCCAGCATGGTTGCCATCTCTTCGTTAATACCCAGACGAAACATCGCGGACGCCTTGTCCTGACTAATCAAACGCTGCGCGAGCAGTAAATACGACAAATTGATGTCATAGATATGTTTTAGCAACTCGGATGTATGCATTGTTCCCATCCCGAATAACCAACTATTATTTTTATGCGGAAAGACCGCACCCCGTGATGTCGCCGGGAAATCACCCGGTATAAAAAAGAAAAGGCTAAATGCATAGTTGAATTTAGGTTTGTATTCATCGAAACGCGTAAGAGTGATCTTGACCCGCCATTTCCGGACAGCTTTTGTATCTTAAGTTAACGATGCCCGCTGCCGCCGGTATTCTCTCGGAGAGTGATATCCCAGCGCACTATGCGGGTGATTTTCATT
>NZ_VDAS01000059.1:0-5172 GCF_019584165.1 Enterobacter sp. EC_64 | reverse complement strand
TGCCCTAACAGGATCCCGGTCATCTCAAAATTGGTGTTAGTGTTAGACATATATTCAAGCCTATCTCTTATCTGGAGATACAGCTACTGTCTGGTGTTTCAGGGGGCTACATCATTCCACCATACACATCATGCTCCTCTAATCTCACTCGGTTCAAAATGACATAGTTACCAAGGAAGTTAGACCTGGCAATGTAATCCTATCAGTAAGTAGATTTAATTAGGCCAAACGAAATAGTGGGGATGATCTTGCAAAGGCTAGATTTCAGACACAAAAAAAGCCACCCTTAGGTAGCTAATTATTGCATCACTTGGTGCCGAAGGCCGGACTCGAACCGGCACGTATTTCTACGGTTGATTTTGAATCAACTGCGTCTACCGATTTCGCCACTTCGGCACTGAAGGGGATGCGGAAACGTTGTGGATTATACCTGTCGCGCGCCGCCATGCAAGCGACGACGCGCTAAACCCGCGCTAAGTGCCCAAAAAACCAGCGCTACCGTCAGTCCAGCTCAGACACCGCCAGCCGAATCACCCTCGCAGCCTTCTGCTCCGGCAGCGCCAGCACCTTAGCCCACATCTCCTGCACCATATCGCAGGAGAGCTTCTCTTTGCCCGCCGCCTTCTCCGGCATCTGCAGCAGCTGGATGTCCTCGCCGTACTTATCGGCAAGTTGCTTCATAATCGGCCGCACATCCTCGACGGCCGCCTCGCGCTCGGCTTGGGTCACGGTGTGGCGGTTTTTGCCGTAGGCCGCGCGCATCATGTCGGCGTCGGCCTGCATGCGCCGCGCCATCAGGTCTTTATCCAGCATGCGCATCGGGTTAACACCGCCCTTCACCATCGGGTAGAGGAAGCGGAAACAGGCGTCGTCGCTTACCTTCTGGATGGCGGCGGTCTGCTCCATGTTGATGGTCATGTAGTTCACCACGTTGGCGTCCGGGGCGTTTTGCAGGCGCGACATCTGCAGATGCAGGATCTGCGGCTGGATGGTGTCGATAATCTGCTGCTCCGGCTCGCCCGCTTTTTGCAGGGCGGCCATCTGGTCGAGGATGCGCTGATGCAGCGCGGGCTCCTGCTCCTTAATCACCTGCCAGGCGGGCATCGCGTTAAGGGCGTTATCCATCTGCCGTTCCGGGGCGCGCTGCCTGTCGAAAAACACCCAGAACGCCACGGCGGCAGCCGCAATGACGACAATCACAATACGGGTCCACGTTTTATTCATCTCGCATCCTTATCCTTGAGTTATGCCGGTTTACACCGGCACGCCGCTGTGGAAGCGAAACTCGTTGTCCGGTGTCGAGATAAGTGTGGCTTCAATTTCGCCAAAAAGCTTTATGCGCGGTGAGATATCGTCGTCGCTCACCTGCTGGGCCAGCGTCAGGTAGTCCTGATAGTGGCGCGCTTCCGAGCGCAGCAGCGAAAGATAGAACTTCTGCAGGTCGTCGTCGAGGAACGGGGCCAGCGCGGCGAAGCGTTCGCAGGAGCGGGCTTCGATGTAGGCGCCGCAGATGAGCTTGTCGATCAGCGTCAGCGGCTCATGGGTGCGCACTTCCTTCAGCATCCCTTTGGCGTAGCGGCTGGCGGTGATTTTGACATACGGAATGTCGCGGGCCAGCATCGCCTCGCGCACCTGCCAGAAGTGGTGCAGCTCCTCTTTAATCAGCAGCACCATGCTGTCGATGAGCGCCTGGCCCCACGGGTCGTCGGTTTTGGGCATCACGCTTTTGCCAATCTGCCTGTGCAGGGCGATGAAGTCCGGCTCCGGACCGTCGCGGAAGGTGAACTGTTCGTAGGGTTTGAGCCAGTCGAGCAGCGCGTCGGCACCGCTTTCGTCGGCGACGTATTTACGCACCAGCAGCAGCGCGGTCTGGGCGGCCTTGAGCTCGCACACCATGTGGTCGGTGAGCAGCAGCGGCAGGTTTGCCGGGTCGCGGGCTTTATCAATCCATGCTTGCGGGGTCGGGCACTGGAGGAAGTTAAGTACAGGGGCGAGTATCTGCGGGTAATCCATGGTTCTGCCTTGAAAAAGCGGTGGCGCGCGCCACCGCCTGAAACGCTTAGTGACGCACGCCGTCGTCGTCTTCGTCGACGTAATCTTCGTCGTCGCCTTCTTCGCCGTCTTCACCGTTCGGATCTTCGAAGTAGGTTCCCCAGCCGTCATATTCCACGTCAAACTTCTCGGCCAGGTTCATCAGCTGTTCAACCTGCGCGTCGATCAGCTCCGCCTTCAACGCGCCTTCGCTCAGGATGTCGCAGCAGATGACGGTGTCGCCCTCTTCCACTTCCAGTTCTTCCGGCTCGGTCACTTCGTAACCCAGCTTGAAGGCTTCCACGGCCATTTTTTCCAGCGCGTCGAAATCATCCGCAGAGAAATGGTGCTCGATGGTGTACAGCGCGTCCGGATCGCTACCGTCTTCCAGCAGCTCTTCAATAATCAGACGCGTCTCTTCGCGTTGCTCTTCCAGTAATTCCGGGTTTGCCATGGCTCAATCCTCTTTAAAGTGCGGCAGATACTTCTATTTTCACACACGGACGGGTTTGCCTCCACCTTTGTTGGAAAGATTTGTGAAACGGGGTTGCAAATGAATAATTACACATATAAAGTGAATTTTAATTCAATAAGTGGCGTTCGCCATGTGAGGATAAAATGTCTGATCTGTACAAGAAACACTTTCTGAAATTGCTCGACTTTACCCCTGCACAGTTCACTTCTCTGCTGACCCTTGCCGCACAGCTCAAAGCCGATAAAAAAAATGGCAAGGAAGTACAGAAGCTTACCGGTAAAAACATCGCGCTCATCTTCGAAAAAGACTCGACCCGTACCCGTTGCTCTTTCGAAGTTGCCGCATTTGACCAGGGCGCGCGCGTTACCTATTTAGGGCCGAGCGGCAGCCAGATTGGGCATAAAGAGTCAATTAAGGACACCGCGCGCGTGCTCGGGCGGATGTACGACGGCATTCAGTATCGCGGCCATGGCCAGGAAGTCGTCGAGACTCTGGCGCAGTATGCGGGCGTGCCGGTGTGGAACGGGCTGACCAACGAGTTCCATCCAACCCAACTGCTGGCGGACCTGCTGACCATGCAGGAGCACCTGCCGGCCAAGGCGTTTAACGAGATGACGCTGGTCTACGCGGGCGATGCGCGCAACAACATGGGCAACTCGATGCTGGAAGCGGCGGCGCTGACCGGGCTGGATCTGCGTCTGGTGGCCCCGAAGGCCTGCTGGCCGGAAGAGAGCCTGGTAGCGGAGTGCAGCGCGCTGGCGGAGAAGCACGGCGGGAAAATCACCCTGACGGAAGACGTGGCGGCGGGCGTGAAGGGCGCGGACTTTATCTATACCGACGTGTGGGTGTCGATGGGCGAAGCCAAAGAGAAGTGGGCGGAGCGTATCGCGCTGCTGCGTGGGTATCAGGTGAACGCGCAGATGATGGCGCTGACCGGCAACCCGGACGTGAAGTTCCTGCACTGTCTGCCGGCGTTCCATGACGACCAGACCACGCTCGGCAAGCAGATGGCGAAGGAGTTCGATCTGCACGGCGGGATGGAGGTGACGGACGAGGTGTTTGAGTCGGCGTCGAGCATCGTGTTCGACCAGGCGGAAAACCGGATGCATACGATTAAGGCGGTGATGGTGGCGACGCTTGGGGAGTGATTGACTCCTCTGCGGTCTGGTGCCCTCACCCCGGCCCTCTCCCACGGGGAGAGGGAGAAAACACTAAAAACGACAACAGCGTTATCGTCGGGCAGACAAATTCATTTTACTGACGCTTTCTCAGATACGCATTAACCATAATAGATATTTATATTTTTATTAACCATTATTTACTGAGTAGATAATGGTTAATATCAGATCATTATCAGTTACAAAACACCGTATATTATCGGCGTAATATTTCCTTATTGCTGCATTTCGTTAATAAGGATTATTTATGTCATGGAATAAGCATGAAGCTGTGTCATACGCCCGTAGCCACGCACTAACCCATACTGGACATTATTGCGCTCGCGCAATCGCCGCCGCCATTCGAGCCGGAGGGCTTAAAATCGAAGGGGCAAACGCTAAGGATTTCTGGCGTTCTCTTGAAAAAGCAGGGTTCTCAAAAGTCTATGGCACCCCCATAGAGGGGGATATCGCGGTGATTGATGCCTTGCCCGGCCCGAATCAGTACGGGCATGTCTGCATTTACGATGGTGCTGGAACCTGGTATTCAGATTTTAAACAGAGAACAATGTACCCGGGGCCAACGTATCGCCAACTCCAGCCAGCCGTCACCTTATACAGGCATTATTAATATGAATAAGCTCATCTTAATTGTGTTATTCAGTACAGCCGCATTGGGGGCCGAAGATTTTCAGATACCGATGCAGCGCGCTCTTGAATTCAATCGCTGGTACGTCAAACAGGTGAACAACGATCATTATCCTATCCAGGAGGGAAATGAAATCGATAAGTTCGTTACGGCCAGTACCATGAAAAAATTACGTCATGCAGACGATCCCCGTTATGCCGATGCTGAATTTTACGAGGCTGATTTTTTTATGAAATCGCAGTATATCGGCGAGGACTGGGCTGAGAATGTTGCCATTGCTTCTTATGATTCTGATCCGGTCTGTGTAAATGTGAATATCACGTTTGGCAAAAAGACTCAGCACACAGTTATTGATTGCATGGTTAAAGAAGATGGAGTCTGGAAAATCCAGTCTGTCGCCGCTCGGGATAATAATTGATTCCCCCGCTAACAATAATGTAGCCGCCTTTGTTGCCGGGTGGCGCTGCGCTTACCCGGCCTACGAAACCCGTAGGCCCGTGCAAGCGCAGCGCCGCCGGGCGAATCAGGCCAGCTCCATTTCATTGATTTTTCACCCCGAAAAAGGTACGTTTTCGCCTTAATTCCAGCGTGGACATACCAGCATTATGCCGATTATTCAGTCTGTTGAACGTGCGTTGCAGATCCTCGACCTGTTCAACGAGCAGGCCACCGAGCTTAAGATCACCGACATCAGCAAACTGATGGGGCTGAGCAAAAGTACCCTCCACTCGCTGCTGAAAACCTTGGGAAGGTGCGAACAAGTCCCTGATATGAGATCATGTTTGTCATCTGGAGCCATGGAACAGGGTTCATCATGAGTCATCAACTTACCTTCGCCGACAGTGAATTCAGCAGTAAGC
>NZ_VDAS01000058.1:0-6248 GCF_019584165.1 Enterobacter sp. EC_64 | reverse complement strand
AAACGCCGTAGCGCCGATGGTAGTGTGGGGTCTCCCCATGTGAGAGTAGGGAACTGCCAGGCATCAAACAAGTGAAGAGGCCATCCGAAAGGATGGCCTTTTTGCGTTTATGCGCTGCACAAACAGATCCCCCAACGCCCTGCTTATACGGTAAACTACCTGCGTTTTTGCATCAGGATAGCGTCTATGAACCACTCCCTTAAGCCCTGGAATACCTTTGGCATTCAACGCAATGCTAATCAAATTGTACGTGCCGATACTGCACAGCAGCTGCTGGATGCATGGCAAAGCGCAACAGAAAATAACGAACCCGTACTGATTTTGGGCGAAGGAAGTAATGTCCTGTTTCTCGACGATTTTGCGGGAACGGTGATTATTAACCGCATCATGGGAATTGATGTGGAAGAGCATGCCGATAGCTGGCATCTGCACGTGGGTGCCGGAGAAAACTGGCATCACCTGGTGCAATTTACCCTCGAAAAAGAGATTCCGGGTCTGGAAAACCTTGCGCTTATCCCAGGCTGCGCTGGATCGTCACCCATTCAGAACATCGGTGCCTACGGCATCGAACTGAAACATGTCTGTGACTATGTCGACTGCATCGAACTGGCGACCGGAATGGCCACGCGTTTAACGGCAGAACAGTGCCGTTTTGGCTATCGTGACAGTATCTTCAAGCATGAATATCAGGATCGCTACGTGATTGTCGCCGTGGGCCTGCGCCTGTCGAAGAGCTGGCAGCCCGTATTAACCTACGGGGATTTAACGCGTCTCGATCCGGCTACCGTTACCGCACGCGACGTTTTTGACTCGGTTTGCCATATGCGGATGACCAAGCTTCCCGATCCCAAAGTTAACGGAAATGCAGGAAGCTTCTTCAAAAACCCGGTGATCGGCGGCGAAAATGCCCGACGTTTTCTGGAGGAGTGGCCAACCGCGCCACATTACCCTCAGGCGGATGGCAGCGTGAAGCTGGCAGCAGGATGGCTTATCGATCAATGCCAGCTAAAAGGCACTTCAGTCGGCGGGGCAGCCGTTCACCGACAGCAGGCTCTGGTGCTGATTAACCAGCGCGATGCAACCAGCGACGATGTGGTACAGCTGGCTCATTATGTTCGTCAGCGTGTGGGCGAAAAATTTAACGTCTGGCTGGAGCCAGAAGTCCGCTTCATTGGTCGCACAGGTGAAGTCAACGCCGTGGAGACTATCGCATGAAGGACAATACGGTCCCGTTAACCCTGATTGGTATCCTGGCGGATGGTGAATTTCATTCCGGCGAGCAGCTGGGTGAGCAGCTTGGCATGAGCCGCGCCGCCATTAACAAGCACATCCAGACGCTTCGCGACTGGGGGGTTGATGTATTTACGGTTCCCGGAAAAGGGTACAGCCTGCCGGAGCCGATACAATTATTGAATGAAGACACGATCCGCAGCCAGATTGGACACGGTAATGTGGCGGTGCTGCCTGTTATTGATTCGACGAACCAGTATCTGCTGGATCGTCTGCCTGAGCTGAAATCCGGCGATGCCTGCGTTGCTGAGTATCAGCAGGCCGGTCGCGGTCGTCGTGGCCGCAAGTGGTTTTCCCCTTTTGGTGCCAACCTCTATCTGTCTATGTACTGGCGACTCGATCAGGGCCCGGCCGCTGCCATTGGCCTGAGTCTGGTCATCGGTATCGTTATGGCGGAGGTGCTTCACGATCTGGGTGCGGATCAAGTGCGTGTTAAATGGCCTAACGATCTGTACCTCAACGATCGTAAACTCGCCGGCATTCTGGTTGAACTGACGGGTAAAACGGGCGATGCGGCGCAAATCGTCATCGGCGCGGGCCTCAATATGGTGATGCGCAATGTCCAGAATGATGTGGTGAATCAGGCCTGGACTAACCTCCAGGAGGCGGGGATCGTCATCGATCGTAACACCCTTGCCGTACGTATGATTAAAGAGCTGCGCAGCTCGCTCACGCTTTTTGAGCAGGAAGGGCTGGCACCGTTCCTGTCTCGTTGGGAAAAACTGGATAACTTCATCAACCGCCCGGTGAAATTGCTGATTGGGGATAAAGAGATCTACGGCACTTCCCGCGGTATTGACGCTCAGGGCGCGCTGCTCCTGGAGCAGGATGGCGTGATCAAACCCTGGATGGGCGGTGAGATTTCCCTGCGGAGTGCCGAATAACCGGATGGAGTGAATGATGCGAAAAACCGTCTGCGCGACGCTGGCCGTCATGATGAGCGTGTTGTTCTCACCCCTCTCTCAGGCGGGTCAGGCCTGGGAGAGTTATAAGGCACGCTTTTTCAAACCGGAAGGCCGCATTGTCGATACCGGCAATGGCGGCGTGTCGCATACGGAAGGTCAGGGATTTGCCATGCTGATGGCAGTGGTCAACGACGATAAGGCCACGTTCGATAAGCTCTGGCAATGGACAAACCGTGAGCTGAAGAACAAAGAGAACGGTCTGTTTTACTGGCGCTATAACCCCGCAGAGTCCAACCCGGTCGCGGACAAAAACAATGCCGCCGATGGCGATGTGCTGATTGCCTGGGCGCTGCTTAAAGCCGATGCCCGCTGGCACGAAAAACGCTACGGTGCCGCATCGGATGCCATCACAAAAGCGCTGGTTGCCCATAGCGTCATCCGCTATGCGGGTTACCGCGTGATGCTGCCCGGCGCCCAGGGATTTAAGCTTGACGGT
Organism: Enterobacter sp. EC_64; assembly: GCF_019584165.1. Lineage (NCBI taxonomy): Bacteria > Pseudomonadati > Pseudomonadota > Gammaproteobacteria > Enterobacterales > Enterobacteriaceae > Enterobacter > Enterobacter sp. EC_64. The sequence goes on along the minus strand of NZ_VDAS01000058.1, from coordinate 3,557 downwards.
GAAGTGGTTCTTAATCCTTCCTATTTTGTGTTTCCGGCCTGGCAGGCCTTCGCCGGACGCAGTCATTTGCCTGTCTGGCGTGAATTGATCAAGGACGGGAAGCGCCTGCTGGGGAAAATGGGCTCGGGTAAAGCGGAGCTGCCCGCTGACTGGGTCTCGCTGGCATCAGATGGCAAGCTGGAACCTGCCAAAAGCTGGCCGCCGCGTATGAGCTATGACGCGATTCGTATTCCGCTGTACCTTGCCTGGTCTGATAAGCAAAGCCCGCTCCTGACGCCGTGGAAAGCCTGGTTTGGTCAGTTCCCGCGGGAACAAACGCCCGCCTGGGTTAACGTCACGACCAACGAATATGCGCCCTACATGATGGAAGGCGGCCTGTTGGCTGTACGCGATTTAACGATGGGGCAGTCTTCCGGAGAACCCGAAATCACCTCTAAAGACGACTACTATTCGGCAAGTCTGAAAATGCTGGCGTGGATTTCGGCGCAATAATAGCGCACTGACTATCCCCTCTCCCTAATGGGGAGAGGGTTAGGGGTAAATCAGTTACTGCGGATACGGTACCCAATCCCCGCCGTTCAGGCGAACGTACGGTTTGTTCTGATACTGAATGACGACCGCGTTGGCGTTCTCTGAGACTTCTGCCGTTTGCGGCAGGTTGCTGGTGAGCTGATCCCAGTTCACGCTATCTTCCACAAACAGCTTCCCGTCAACGGCACGGGCAACCAGTTCAGAGATCGCCAGATAGCTGGTCGGCTGGGTGATTTCAATCGGTGCGCCCTGATGGGGTGCTTTCATACCAAAGAATTTAATGCCAGCAGGCACGTTGGTGATGGACGGGCTTGGGATATCACGCAGACCCGACACCTGCATTCTGTCGCCTTTCAGCGCGCCGCCGTGCTCAGGTACCACAACCACCATCACTTTACGGCCTGATTTTTCCAGCTCCGTGAAGAACGCGTCCAGCTCGTCGAAGAATTTCTGCGCACGCACTTTATAATCTGCCGTTTTGCTCACGCCCGGGAAATGGTTACCGTCGTGGAGCGGCAGGGTGTTAAAGAAGGTCGCACTGCGCGGATTACTGTCTTTCTCGATGGTCTGAAGCCAGCGCTGCAGCACGGCGGTATCGTCATAAACCGGCGAGCCGTCGAAGCCCAGCAGAGTAACGGGAAGACCAGTTTGATCCATCAACGGTGCCTGCATACCACCCTGTTCACGCACCTCTTTCAGGAAGTTACCGAACTGGCCGTTATGTCCCAGCATCAGATGCTGCGTAAAGCCCAGTTTGGCGAGGTTATCAAACAGATAACACTGATTGCCGGCAGGCTGATACAGATTCTTATGCGATGCCTGACCGCAGCTTGCACGCAGCAGACGGATTGCTGCCGGGCCGCTGTACGAGGTGGCAGAGTTAAAATCTTTAAACTGAATGTCGAAATGAGACCACAGCGGATGGGACATCAAACCGGCTGCATCCACGTCGGCCCATGAGAGAGAGCAGATGTTGATCACCAGCAATTCAAACGGCTGAGCATCCGCCGGCAGCGCGTCCGGGAATTTAGTCTGTCGCTTGTCTTCCGCAGTGTAGAAGCTGGAGAGCCAGGCGTTCAGATTTGTGGAGGTCGGCGGTGCGGTCTGGGTTGGGATATCGCCCACTACAGGCGTATCGCCAGCCGTGGTAACGGTTGCTGCTGCGCTTCCCCCTGTGGTGGTCACCGTGGTGGTCGGTTGACCAGCAGGCCACAGCGAAAAGCCCGGACCAGCCAGCGTCAGCACGTTCAGCCAGATCATAATCGCGACGACAAACACCGTGATGCGGATCCACTGTGACAGGAACAGCCAGGCAACCAGCAGCACAAATACCGCGCCAATCATCTGCCAGTTAATAAACCGCTCGGTCAGATCGAGGACATAGCTGGCGCTAAAGCCTGCCACCTGCGACCCCTGGCTCATAATGCTGTCCGGCCCCGGTAACCAGGTATCATGCCAGAACAGCGCAAAGCCGACAGGGATGGCTATCCAGTGACGCAAGCGATGCAGCCTGATATTCGGCAGGGGCATCAGCAGGAAGGCCATAAACACCAGGTTGAGAAGGGGATGGAAATTCAGATAGCCTGCCCACAGCAGACCAAACTTCACGAGAAAGTAGAAGTTCCAGCCGGAAAGGCCGCGCCAGTATTGCCAGAGCGGCGAGGGTGACGAAGCGGTATAGGTAGAATTAGTCATGTTTTCGGTCTGCCTTGACGTGTGATGCCCGTGTCAGTGTTCCGGCTGGTTTTACATAGCGAGGTTTTATAAACAGCACTCTGGCCGTATCACGGATACGACGTATGGAATGGCGTGCATAGTAGCCAAGCGGGAAAAAAATCAGCGCACAGAATATAACCAGTTGGATGATATCGCTGATATTCATGATGGTGCGTTCTCCGCGTTGTCCGTTAATAAGCGAAGGGGCTCCGGAACCCGGCGCCAGATATGGCCATCATGTCTGGCATTGAGGATCGGTTTCGCATCGCTCTTAATTGCGAGCGGTTTAGCCCATTGTTCAGGCTGGAGCGCACGCATCTGTACCAGCTCCGCGCTGATCGTATTATCTTCGAACCAAATCATACGGTTCGAGAAAATATCCCCGGTAGGCAGGGGGAAGATATGGTTTAGCGCCGTATCGAGATCGTTGACCCGGCAGAAGGACAAAAACAGTACCAGGCGATTGTCGCCAATGGTCATGATATCTCCCGTACGGTTGGGGCGACACAAGGTGAGCGCCTGTTCAACGCGGATACCCGGTACAGGACGCAGGGCAACCATAACCCCTTTTCCGTCTGCAGGAAGAAGCGTATTGCTCATCATGTTGCCGACGGCGTCGCAGAAGGTATCCCATTTTTGATATCCACGCAGCTTCATCGGCTGCGTCATAGAGAGCAGTGTGGAAATGTCTTCCGGTACATGGCGGCTAAACTGCTGGCCCTGAACGCTTTCGATCAGCGTCAGGCAGCGTGACAGCGGCGCATTCCACGGAATAACCATATTTGCCCCGCAGCCAAGAAGCAGGCGCTCATCGGTGGCGCGCAGGCTGGTATTGTTTTCGCGCACGATGATTTTTAACGCGCTTCCGCGCTGGCGGCGCAGGGTGTGGATTTGCCTTGCCAGCGTCTCAATCTGGTTATTCTGCATCAATGAGAAAATAAGGGTCGCCGCCTGGGTTGTGCGGGCTTCGTGGAAAAGGTCTTCGTTAGATTCAAACAGCGACCAGTTTTCCGACAGGGCCGGTGCCCCCTCTAAAACCGCGATATGGCTCAGGATACGTTTTTCATCACTGCGCGGTTGCACCACGGTCTCTTCCTGCTGTGCCAGGTGCCACTTACCCTCGATATGTTTCAGCGTAAGTTGTTGTCTGGCGCTCACGCCTTTTTCATTACACCAGAATGCAATATCGTAGAGATAGGGAAGGTGCGAATAAGCGGGGAAATTCTTCTCGGCTGACTCAGTCATTTCATTTCTTCATGTTTGAGCCGATTTTTTCTCCCGTAAATGCCTTGAATCAGCCTATTTAGACC
>NZ_VDAS01000057.1:0-6308 GCF_019584165.1 Enterobacter sp. EC_64 | reverse complement strand
CGCTGAATTATCAGACACCGTCTGAATTTGCAGCGGGCTGGAGAAAGGGTCATTCTGAGAATGAAGATTCCGACGTTACTAACTGAGTGTTGTATCTAATCGTGGGGGCAGGTCAACCTGACTACACCGACCCGATTACCTTCAACGCCAAAATCAGCTCGCCTCAGGTTGGCCAGTTTGTCGGCTTAGTTCGCAAACTCGATGCGTTGATGATCTCAATGGACACACTCTGGTTATCTAGCGTGCTTAGCAATAAGCAACGTGTTGATGGCAACTACGCATGGCAACAGCGCATTATCAAACTGGCTCGGCGCATTATTGATATCGAAATTCGAGCACGAAAATCAGCTAAAGCAAAGGGTAAAGAAGCAGAAGTTGAACAAGCGGTGCCTTCAACCGATGACGAAATCACTGAAGAGGAAACAGATACCCCCGCCAACTAGCCAACTGGGCTCCCCTCAACTAGCCCCTCTCTAAGGGGCTCTTCAAAATTTGGTGTTGTGGATTTTGTAACACAGTTTTGGGACAAAAACGTGTCAGCGCCTTTACTAAATTAGAAAGTCCTGAATAACTACAGGTATTGCAAAGTCACGTAATTAAAAGTCCAGTATTGCTTAAGGTTTAGTCTATGAATAAACATTAAATAATGTCTACTTCCACCAGAACCCCAAAGTGATCCGATACAACCGGATAAAAATCGTTATTAAAAATCACCTGATGCTGCTTTACCACCATCGGTTGATTACTAAGAACCAAATCAATGCGTAGCGCTTGGCTATTTTGTTCCCAACCGTCAATATTTTTAATTACAGTAGTTCCGGAGTCTTTTATTTCTGCTATTTCATAACAATCTATCAAACCGCACTGTAATACATAATCATAACCTTCATTGCGTATATGGCTTGGGTTGTTGAAATCGCCTAATAGAAAGCTCAACTCTGTTGATAATGTTGCCTTTATTCTGTTGAACTGGTCCTCAAATGAGCTCTCTGAGTCACTCCACCAGCCGCAATGACAATTATAAAGATTGAAATCACCTCGTTGAGAAGTGACCTTAATACGCACTGCTCGCCTATGTTTCCAAAAGTTCACATCATAGTTATCACTTAGGTCAATGACCTCATGCTCGACAATCGGCAGTCGCGTCAAGAATGCCAGTCCCTCTTGATATACGTCATAACTTTGATGAACGAAATCCCATGTAAGTTGGTAGTGATAGCCGTATTCCATGAGTTTTTTCTGTAATAAATATCCATAGTTATCAGCGAGCACGGTGTGATTAGTTAATATATTGGCATCAACAGCCGGGCTATTTTGATGTTGATTCACTTCCTGTAATGCAACGACATCGCACCCTTGCTCGATAATGGCTTGCGCTACCACATCCAACTTTTCTAGTTGTTTCTCTTCTTGCCAACTATGGGTATTTAGCGTCATTAACTTCATTTATTATTCACTTATTCATTGTAGCGAGTTAAACGCAGCTCAAGGCTGCGTTTCTCGAGGTTATTTTATCTAGGGTAGAGAATGAATTACTCAGGTTGTGCTGAAAACTTCTCAACTAATCTAGATTTAATGACATCCACTCCTGGACCATAAATAACTTGTACTCCCTGTTCTTTAATTACAGCACCAAGTGCTCCTGTCGGCTTCCATAATGCATATTCAGCAACCAACTGCGGGTCATTAACTGTAATGCGCAAGCGAGTCATACAAGCATCAATCTCAGCAATATTGGCACGGCCACCTAAATTCTGAATAATAATGTCCATCTTCTCATCTTCTGACATGGATTCTGAACTTTCATCGAGGTAGTTACCCATACGGCCCGGTGTTGGCAATTTAAATTTGACAATGAGCACACGGAATAATCCATAGTTAACACCAAAGAAAACAATAGAAACCAATGCGAAGCGAACCAAATCACCACCGATTCCCGCTGAAACCATCATAGGTATACGAGTGAGTAACTCAATCAAACCAAAGGCATGTATACGTAGGTCCATCACATCGACCAACGCAAATGCAATCCCTGTTAATACCGCATGCGCAACATACAAAACAGGAGCAATAAACATAAACATGAATTCAATAGGCTCTGTCACACCGGTTAATAACACAGCAAGACACGCAGATAAAAACATTGGCTTGTATTGTGCGCGCTTATCACTATCAACACAGTGATACATCGCAAGTCCAATACCAATCAATGAAGACGCTGCGATAATAACTTGGCCCGCTTTAAAACGTGCTGGATGCACCGTATCTAATAGATGTTGGTAAGTTGTCGGATCGCTTAATTTAAGATTATTTAAATCGCTAACCCAAGCAAGCCATAGTGGATCTTGACCATAAACACTTGCCCCCGCATTCACCCCTGTTAAAAGCTCATAAGTACCACCCAACTCGGTGTAATTCATTGGAATAGTTAAAGTGTGGTGTAAACCAAATGGCAGTAATAAGCGCTCTAACGTACCATACAAGAAAGGAGCAGTGATCGGCGCAGTGTCTTTAGAGGTTGCAATCCATTGACCAAAATCATTAAGCGCACCTTGAATTAAAGGCCATACGATTGATAAAGCAAACGCAATAATCATCGAATAGAAAATAACAACAAAAGGTACAAAACGCTTACCGTTGAAAAATGCTAATGCCTGAGGTAAGCGAGCGAAGTCATGATAACGGTTAAATAAGTTGGCACCTAAATAGCCAGACATAATACCGATAAACACACCCATATTTAGAGCAGGAGCACCCAAAATATTAGTGAAGAATTGAGAGACAGGTAGCTCAGAACCAAATAGGCTCATCACAACCGACTCGGGATCACTGAGCATAGCGTTATCCACGCCTAATATAACCCCAGTGATACGGTTAATTAAGATGAAGGCGATCAGCGCGGCAAATGCTCCTCCTGCACGTTCTTTAGCCCATGATCCACCAATAGCGACAGCAAATAATAGGTGAAGATTAACTATGATCCCCCAGCCTATGTTTTCCATAATAGTGCCTAGTGTTTCAATGGCACCAATACCACCGGCATACATTGCGACAACTTTACCGAGTGATATCATGATACCAGCGGCTGGCATCACCGCGATAACAACGATAAGGGATTTCCCAAATCGTTGCCAAAAATCAAAAGATAGTAACTGACTCATAAATGATTCCTTGGTTTAAATGCAGGGTAGCCTTATCAAGGCCCTGCGATAAATATAATTTAGTGCTTTCTTGCAAATATATACGCAGCATAAGGTGGGGCAATTTGCGTCGCTATAAAATCTGAGCGAACGTGTTCATTGTTGATATTCTGATTATCAAGCATTAACTCGCCTAATTGCATGCGGTCGATATCAACGATGCTCTCTTGTGGACTTAAATTGGTAATAATGGTCCATGTCATATCTTGTGCAACACGTTGATAAGCATAGATATTAGGGTCGTTAGGTAGCAGCAATTGATAGCGGCCAACCACTAAACTTACATTTGACTTACGCAGAGCAATCAGCTGCTTATAGAAACTCAAAATCGAATTTGGATCATTCTGTTGTTGCTCAACATTGATATCTGCGTACTGTTGATTGACGGAGAACCAAGGTTGCACCTCAGAAAAACCGGCAAAATCCTGCGCATTCCATTGCATTGGCAAGCGACTGTGGTCGCGAGATACTTGATTTAACAAGGCTAAGATGTCTGCATCGCTTTGACCTTGTTGAGATAGCTTTTGAATTAAATTTCTAGCAGACACATCATTAAATTCATCAAGAGAAGTAAACTGATGATTTACCATACCAATCTCTTGGCCCTGATAAATAAACGGAGTTCCTTTCATCAAGAAATAACAACTCGCTAACGCGGTAGCACTGGCATACCTAGAGGTAGGGTCGGCAAAAGTATCAATGCTACGAGCTTGATCGTGGTTTTCTAAATAAAGCGCATTCCAGCCTTTACCTTCTAATGCATCTTGCCAACGCGATAAAATGCGTTTGAACTCCACTAGATCTAAAGGCACGTTGCTTTGTTCTTCCGACCATAGCTTCATGTGTTCAAACTGAAAAATCATGTTGAAAACACCGCCTTGATCGTGTTCGGTCGCTTCGGCAACCCAAAGTAATGCATTGTCGGCAGTCACCCCATTAGCCTCACCAACTGTCACTATGTTAAAGGGATCAAACGCCTGCTCTTTTAACTCATGCAGATGTTTTTCAATCCCTGCCACATTCATATGATAATCAAACGAAGAGACATACTTTTCACCCTTTGGATTGGGTAAAGAAGGTAAACCTGGTTGTTTCTGAATATGGCTAATTGCATCCACACGGAAGCCATCAATACCACGCTCCAACCACCAATAAATCATTTTAAATAGTGTTTGTTTAACTTCAGGATTTTCCCAATTCAGATCAGGTTGTTTTTTTGAAAATAGGTGCAAGTAGTACTGTGCAGTTTTTTTATCATATTCCCATGCACTGCCATGAAAAATACTTTCCCAGTTGTTTGGGTCGCAAGTCGGTTTTTCAGCGGTAGGCTCACAACCATCACGCCAAATATACCAATCGCGCTTAGGGCTATTTTTGTTATCTCGAGATTCAATGAACCATGGGTGCTCGTCGCTAGTGTGGTTGATCACTAAATCCATAATAATGCGAATGCCACGTTTATGAGCAGCACTGATTAGTTCATCCACATCCTCAAGGGTTCCAAAGTCAGGATGAATCGCTTGATAGTCACTAATATCGTACCCGTTATCATCATTAGGTGATGCATAGAATGGGCAAATCCATATTAAATCAATGCCCAAATCAGCAAGATAATCGAGCTTAGCAATGATGCCATTGATGTCACCAATACCGTCCTGGTTTGTATCATAAAAACTACGGGGATAAATTTGGTAGGCGGTTGCTTTCTTCCACCACGCGAGTGGTTTTGAGTGCATATTAGGAGCGAGTGTCATCGGTTCTACTTAACTATATGCGTTATCGTTAACACATATAGTTAAGTAGAACCGATTTGGACTCAACACAATTTCAGAGGAATTGTGAGCTTTCTCTCATCTTTATGTCGAATGTGCCTTCAACAGAACTGAAATCGCGCTTGAGCAATTTTTTGACAGCTTGGTAGCCCACTTGATAGTAGTTAAAAGCGACAGTCGTCAGGCTCGGGACTAACAAATCGCTGTAGTCATAGTCACCTATGCCTACAATCCATACGTTATGACCGATCTTGAGTTGCTGTTCTTTGGCGCGACGATATAAACGAATGGCAATATTATCGGTGGCACAAAAGTAGACATGATTAGGCTGTAATTGAACGGCCTGATAGCCAGCTTTGTCCTCCGAGTTGGCTAGGGCTTGTAGTGATAAATTCAACTCAGGGACGGTGTCGGTAATAGTGGCTTGCATCAACTTAGTGCGGCTAGAAAGCATACGCTCATCATAAATATAATGTACGGCAGCCAGCGGTGCCTGCTGCTGTTTTAACTGAGTGATGGTGTGGGAGACGAGGGCTTTAATCGCTGCATGATCGGGGTAATATAAACAGCAATGGTGGGGGGTATTTTTGCCAATAAATACCACATTGTCTAAGGTTCGATAAAAAGTCTCTTCGACACTGTGCTTTGACGCAATAATAATCGTGCCCAATGCATTTAAGCCGTTAAACTCTCTCACAGCTTGGCATTCTGACTCATGGTTAAACCCTGTGGCATGAAACAGCATTCGTACTTGTGATTCATTGGCAGCAGCCAGCGCCCCTTTAATCACTAAACTGGTCGTATATGACTCAATACGAGGCGCGATGAAACCAATAATATTGGATTGGCTACGAATGGAGCGAGCAAATATATTAGGCGTGTAATGACTCTCTTTGACGATGGCATCAATTTTAAGGCGGTTCTCTTCCGAGACATAACCGCCATTAAAGTAACGCGACACAGTCATTGTTGAAATTCCAAGCTGCCTTGAAATCTCAGCCATGGTCATTTTTTTACTCATTACCTATTTCCTTCAATAATGCACTATTGCCATATCTCCAAGTGACTTCAAGATACAGAATTCAGAGTTGAGTCACTTGGGCATAGTATCCAATATATTGGCTAACAACACAGTAAATAAAACTGGGTGGACGTATGAGTGTTTAATTTTCACTCACAAGATTTAGACCTGAACTCAAGACCAGGGAGCGAGCATACCTTGGGAAGGTGCGAACAAGTTCCTGATATGAGATCATCATATTCATCCGGAGCGCATCCCAGAGGGACATCATGAGCCATCAACTCACCTTCGCCGATAGTGAATTCAGCACTAAGC
>NZ_VDAS01000056.1:0-7696 GCF_019584165.1 Enterobacter sp. EC_64 | reverse complement strand
TGCCCTAACAGGATCCCGGTCATCTCAAAATTGGTGTTAGTGTTAGACATATATTCAAGCCTATCTCTTATCTGGAGATACAGCTACTGTCTGGTGTTTCAGGGGGCTACATCAACGGTTTTTCACAGACATGGCCTGAGTGGTGCCTCGCTATAGGATTTATCGTAGGGGTAGCAATCTCTGTTTTTGCTTACATGTACGATCAGCTAAGAAAGACTACTGTTCTTTTTTATGACTTTGATGATCAAATGATGGCATGTTACCAGCAACTTCATGATAGTGGAGCCAAGCTCGCAAGCTGCTCAAAAGTATGGCATATAGAAGCTTCTGGAGCCGTTTATGACCCCAAGTATCATGCCGGAGCTGGTAACTTACTACGCAGAAAAGTCACATCAATCAGCAAATCAAAGCCTCCCTTTGTTAAAACAAATATTGAGACGATTGCTATCAATGTCGGTCGCCAAACATTGCATTTTTTTCCAGATAGAGTACTCGTTTATGACCGTGAAGGTGTAGGCGCTGTTGGTTATAACCAGCTATTCGTTAATGTAGGTGATAGTCGATTCATTGAGAGCGAAGGTGTACCTGGAGATGCCATAGTCGTTGGCAGGACATGGAAGTATGTGAACAAGTCTGGAGGCCCAGACAGAAGATTTAAAGACAATTCAGAACTTCCTATATGTCTTTATGAAAATCTTTCGTTTACAAGTCATTCTGGACTAAATGAGTTATTACAACTGTCTAAAACTGGCTATGGAGAAAGCTTTTCACATTCAATTGAAACACTTAACAAAAAAATCATTTCTGCTTAGCTATGTCATTTTTATACTGAGAATAATTGACTGTTAGGCTTGCCCTCGGGCATTCCTGGAATGGGGCTTGAAATGGACGGTGCAATACAGCACGCGCCACAATCGGGACGACAATCCATAAATGCTCTCTTTCGCTGGCGAATGCCCGTACGGTCGGGCATAGCGCGCACAGTAACACCTTTTGTGTATTGATAGCAAAAGCCACGAATTCCTCTTGCCTGAAAGGCCGCGCGCGAGTAATTTGGCGCGATATTTTTTACCTCCCGTAAACAGGATTACTGCAATGCCAAGAGCGAACGAAATTAAGAAAGGTATGGTACTGAATTACAACGGCAAATTGCTGATTGTGAAAGATATCGATATTCAGGCACCAAGCGCCCGTGGTGCAGCTACGCTGTACAAAATGCGTTTCGCCGATGTGCGTACCGGCCTGAAGGTGGAAGAGCGCTTTAAAGGGGACGATATCGTCGATACCGTGACCCTGACCCGTCGCTATGTTGATTTCTCCTACATCGACGGCAACGAATATGTGTTCATGGACAAAGAAGATTACACCCCGTATATCTTCACCAAAGACCAGATTGAAGAAGAGCTGCTGTTCATCCCGGAAGGCGGTATGCCTGATATGCAGGTTCTGACCTGGGACGGCGTGCTGCTGGCGCTGGAACTGCCTCAGACCGTCGATCTTGAAATCGTTGAAACCGCACCAGGCATCAAAGGCGCATCCGCCAGTGCCCGCAACAAACCGGCTACCCTGACCACCGGCCTGGTTGTGCAGGTGCCGGAATACCTTTCTGCTGGCGAGAAAATCCGCATCCATATCGAAGAAAAACGCTATATGGGTCGCGCTGACTGATTGCGGCGTTTGTCGGGTGGCGCTACGCTTACCCGACCTACGAAAAAACCGGCCCAGAAGCCGGTTTTTGTGTTTTTGTAGGCTGGGTAAGGCGAAGCCGCCACCCGGCAATTCCGGTTACAGCAGCTCCGGATACTTCGTCAACTTCAGCGCCAGCTCAACGCCGCGCACTTCCGCCATCCCTTTAAGACGGCCAATCGCCGAATAGCCCGGGTTGGTTTTCTTACGCAGATCGTCCAGCATCTGGTGTCCGTGATCCGGACGGAACGGGATAGGACGCACATCGCCAGCCTGCTTGCGACGCGCCTCTTCCGCCAGAATAGCGTCTACCACCGCGACCATATTCACATCACCGCCCAGGTGCGCCGCCTCGTGGAAGGTTTTTGGATTCTCTTCACGGCAGGTCGCGCGCAGATGCGTGAAGTGGATGCGATCGCCGAAGGTTTCAATCATCCGCACCAGGTCGTTATCCGCCCGCACACCGTAGGAGCCGGTACACATGGTAAAGCCGTTGTGGATGCTGTCGACCGTCTCTTTCAGCCACTGCATATCTTCAATCGTAGACACGATACGCGGCAGGCCGAGGATAGGACGCGGGGGATCGTCCGGATGTACCGCCAGGCGAACCCCCACCTCTTCCGCGACCGGCACAATTGCGCGCAGGAAATACGCCATGTTTTCACGCAGCTGCTGCTTATCAATATTGCCGTACTCCGCCAGGCGGGCGCGGAACTGATCCAGCGTATACCCCTCTTCGGCACCCGGCAGGCCCGCAATAATATTACGGGTCAGCTTTTGGATATCCGCGTCGCTGGCGGCATTGAACCATTGGAGCGCCTGCTGCTGCTCTTCAGCGGTGTAATCCGCTTCTGCGCCAGGGCGTTTCAGAATGTGCAGTTCGAATGCCGCAAAGGCAATCTGATCGAAACGCAGCGCTTTCGAGCCGTCCGGCATCTGATATTCAAGGTCGGTTCGCGTCCAGTCCAGGATAGGCATGAAGTTGTAGCAAACGGTATCAATACCGCAGGCCGCGAGGTTACGGATGCTCTGCTGATAGTTGGCAATCCAGGTCTGATACTCGCCGGAATGGGTTTTGATGTCTTCGTGAACCGGAATGCTTTCCACTACAGACCAGGTTAATCCCTTTTCCGCCAGCAGCGCCTGACGCGTCTGGATTTCCTCTACCGGCCAGACCTGACCGTTAGGAATATGATGCAGCGCCGTGACGACACCCGTTGCGCCAGCCTGACGCACATCATCAAGAGAAACCGGATCGTTCGGCCCGTACCAACGCCAGGTTTGTTCCATTGCCTCACCCTCTTAAGTTGTTATACCAATATGCATTACTACAATGACGACTACCATACATGTTTACCGCGAAGGGTCAATACGCCGCCACACATTGATTGATCAAACTCACATAACGGGGATATTTACGGCTCACCAATTTTATTTGCTGTCATATAACTTTACACTGGCATTGTTAATTAATGGTTAATCAGGTGTATCTCATGAAGACAATTGCCTCCACCGCCCTTCCTGCCCGGGTTCAGCAACCGCGCTACGATCGTCAGCAACTGCGCTCCCGCATCGTCCACTTTGGCTTTGGCGCGTTTCACCGTGCGCACCAGGCCTTGTTAACAAATCGGGTGCTGAATGAAAAAGGCGGCGACTGGGGGATTTGTGAGGTTAGCCTCTTCAGCGGCGACGTGCTGATGAGCCAGCTGCGCGCGCAGGATCATCTGTTCACCGTGCTGGAAAAAGGGGCTGAAGGAAATGAGGCGATTATCGTCGGTGCCGTCCATGAATGCCTGAACGCAAAGCTGGACTCCCTGCCCGCCATTATTGAGAAATTTTGCGAGCCTCAGGTCGCGATTGTCTCGCTCACCATCACAGAGAAAGGCTATTGCATCGATCCCGCGACCGGGAAACTCGACCTGAATAACCCCCGGATCGTCCACGACCTTGAAAACCCCTCAGAGCCACATTCCGCCCCTGGGATCCTGGTCGAAGCGCTCCATCGCCGCCGCGAGCGCGGCCTGCCCGCCTTTACCGTGCTCTCCTGCGACAATATACCGGACAACGGGCACGTGGTGAAAAACGCCGTGCTGGGCATGGCGCAAAAACGTTCCGCAGGGTTATCTGAATGGATCGATAGCCACGTCAGCTTCCCCGGAACGATGGTCGACAGGATTGTCCCCGCCGCGACGGAGGCCTCGCTGGCGGAAATCACCGACGCGCTCGGCGTGGAAGATCCGTGCGCCATCAGCTGCGAGCCGTTCATTCAGTGGGTAATAGAAGATAATTTTGTCGCCGGCCGTCCCGAGTGGGAAGTGGCGGGTGTCCAGATGGTGCAGGATGTTCTGCCGTGGGAGCAGATGAAATTACGCATGCTCAACGGCAGCCACTCTTTCCTGGCGTATCTCGGGTATCTTGCCGGCTACGCGCATATTAATGAATGCATGGAGGATGCAGCGTTCCGAGAAGCCGCCCGTCGGCTGATGCTGAACGAGCAGGCCCCCACGTTACGGATTAAGGATGTCGACCTCACCGCGTATGCCGATAGCCTGCTCGAACGCTTTGCCAACCCGGCCCTCCAGCATCGGACCTGGCAAATCGCGATGGACGGTAGCCAGAAGCTTCCGCAAAGAATGCTGGACGGGATCCGCGTTCATCTTGAGCGAAACACGCCGTGGTCGCTGCTGGCCCTGGGCGTGGCCGGCTGGATACGCTACGTCAGCGGCACCGACGAGCGCGGCAACGCGATTGACGTTCGCGATCCCCTCAGCGATAAAATCCGCACGATCGTCAACGCCAGCAGCGACATCGACCGCGTCCCCGCGCTGCTGGGGCTGAGCGAAGTGTTTGGTCACGATCTCGCGCACAATCGTGTTTTTGTTGAGGCCGTTAGCCAGGCCTATCAGCGCATCACCCGTCACGGCGCACGTCAGGCTGTTATCGAAACGTTAAATATTTAACGATTGTTGCGCTTAACGCGAACGGATAAAGCCTCCGTTCGCCCTTCCCCTTCTCACAGGTCACGTTTTTCGCCAGGATAGAGAACAGTGTTATCGCATCATCATTCTCATCTGGAGCGCACGTGACCAAAACCAACCTCATCACCGGTTTTCTCGGCAGCGGTAAAACCACCTCAATTCTCCACCTGCTGGCGAATAAAGATCCGGCCGAGAAGTGGGCCGTGCTGGTCAATGAATTTGGCGAGGTGGGCATTGACGGCGCGTTACTGTCATCCAGCGGCGCGATGATTAAAGAGATCCCCGGCGGATGCATGTGCTGCGTCAATGGCCTGCCGATGCAGGTGGGGCTCAATACCCTGCTGCGTCAGGGCAAACCCGACCGCCTGCTGATTGAGCCCACCGGGCTGGGCCACCCGAAGCAGATCCTCGATTTACTGACCGCCCCGGTTTACGAGCCGTGGATCGATCTGCGCGCCACACTGTGCCTGCTCGATCCGCGTCAGCTTCTGGATGACAAGGCGGTGGCCAACGAGAACTTCCGCGATCAGCTCGCCTCGGCGGACGTTATCGTCGCCAACAAGGAAGATCGCGCCACGCCTGAAAGCCAGGCCGCGCTGGAGGCGTGGTGGCAACATTTTGGCGGCAATCGCACGCGGGTGCAGACCACCCAGGGGAATATTGATAGCACCCTGCTTGACCTGCCTCGTCTGAACCTCACCGAGCTGCCTGCCAGTGCGGAACATGCGCACAGCCATCCGGTTAAGCAGGGTCTGGCAGCCCTGAGCCTGCCGGAGCACCAGCGCTGGCGTCGTAACCTGAACAGCGGCCAGGGATACCAGGCCTGCGGATGGATTTTCGATGCTGAGACCGTTTTCGATACTATCGGGATTCTGGAGTGGGCCCGCCTTGCGCCCGTCGATCGCGTGAAAGGGATCATGCGCACGCCGGACGGACTGGTGCGGATCAACCGCCAGGGCGACGATTTCTTCATTGAAACGCAGAACGTGGCGCCGCCTGACAGCCGAATAGAGTTAATTAGTGCGGTTAACGCCGACTGGAATGCCCTCCAGTCCAGCCTGTTGAGGATTCGTTTAAGTTCGGGCGGCTAACGTTGCCCCAGTTTTCACTCTATGCAGAACGTTATGACAACTCGATTTCCCCTGATATTACTGCTTAATGTCGCCGGTCTGGCGCTTTTCTTCTCCTGGTATATCCCGGCGAATCATGGTTTCTGGTTCCCCCTGGATTCTGGCATCTTTCACTTCTTCAACCAGGCGCTGGTGAAGAGCGACGCATTCCTGTGGCTGGTGGCCATCACCAACAACCGCGCCTTCGACGGCTTCTCGCTGCTGGCCATGGGCTGCCTGATGCTCTCTTTCTGGCTGAAAGAGGATAAAGCGGGACGTCGGCGTATTCTGATTATCGGTCTGGTAATGCTGCTGTTTGCTGTCGTCATTAATCAGCTGGCTACCGCGATTATTCCGGTTAAGCGTTCCAGCCCTACGCTCTTTTTCACCGATATTTATCGCGTCAGTGAGCTGCTGCATATTCCAACAAAAGATGCGTCGAAGGACAGTTTCCCCGGCGATCACGGCATGATGCTGCTCATTTTTTCCGCAGTCATGCTTCGCTATTTCGGCCGAAAAGCGTTTGCCATAACCCTGATTATTTTTGTGGTTTTTGCCTTCCCGCGCGTAATGATTGGCGCTCACTGGTTCACCGATATTGCTGTCGGTTCGCTCTCCGTTGCGCTGATTGCGCTGCCGTGGTGTTTAATGACCCCGCTGAGCGACAGGATAATAGCGTTGTTCGATCGCTATCTTCCCGGTAGAGCGCAACAACAATTAAACAAATAACTAACCTAAATTAACGTGAGCTATCAGGGATCGACATGATCCCCGATAGCCTTCCCGCCACGATCTTTTCCCTCTGTCATATTCCTGTCATCACATTCATGATAAAAATGAAGCAATTGCGCGATCACGCGTCGGATCTGACCGCATTTTAAGCAATTACGGATTTTTACTTTCTGTATCACATTTTCTTATAAAAAAAAGGCTTTTTTTACTCGCAATACCCCTGGCAATCGGTTAATCTCGAACTCGTTTTGCCCCATAGGGATAATTATTTCGATGGTGAATAATTTTGTGCGCTATGCCACAAATGTGACCAGAAAGAATTGTCTCGATGTGAACAGATAATTAGTCTCGTCACGTTTGGCATTTTTATAACGATATTTGTCGTTAAGGACTTCAAGGGAAAATAAACAAAATGGTCAAATCTCAACCGTTTCTGAGATATATCTTGCGGGGGATCCCGGCGATAGCAGTCGCGGTACTGTTATCTGCATGTAGTACATCGAACACCGCGAAGAATATGCATCCTGAGACGCGTGTTGTGGGAATGGAAGATTCCTCTTCACTGCAAGCCTCTCAGGATGAATTTGAAAATATGGTACGTAATCTGGACGTGAAGTCCCGCATTATGGATCAGTATGCTGACTGGAAAGGCGTGCGTTATCGTCTTGGCGGCAGCACGAAAACAGGTATTGATTGTTCCGGTTTTGTACAGCGTACGTTCCGCGAGCAATTTGGGTTAGATCTTCCGCGTTCAACCTATGAACAGCAGGAGATGGGCAAGTCGATTTCACGTACCAAACTGCGCACCGGTGATTTAGTTCTGTTCCGCGCGGGGTCTACAGGTCGACATGTTGGCATCTACATTGGTAATGACCAGTTCGTACATGCCTCCACCAGCAGCGGTGTGACCATTTCCAGCATGAACGAACCGTACTGGAAGAAGCGTTATAACGAAGCGCGCCGCGTACTGACCCGCAGTTAATATAACTATTGTATCGTTGGTTATCCCTTGGCTGGCGATATGATGAAAAAAAGCACTGCTTCGGCAGTGTTTTTTTTTGCCCGTTACACTGAATACTGATCTTGACCCGCCATTTCCGGACAGCTTTTGTATCTTAAGTTAACGATGCCCGCTGCCGCCGGTATTCTCTCGGAGAGTGATATCCCAGCGCACTATGCGGGTGATTTTCA
>NZ_VDAS01000055.1:0-9275 GCF_019584165.1 Enterobacter sp. EC_64 | reverse complement strand
ACGGTCTAAATAGGCTGATTCAAGGCATTTACGGGAGAAAAAATCGGCTCAAACATGAAGAAATGAAATGACTGAGTCAGCCGAGAAGAATTTCCCCGCTTATTCGCACCTTCCCCAGCAAGCACTCGCCTCAATAAAATCTCAAACTTACCAAAATATTGAGGTCATCCTGGTTGATGATGGAAGTACGACGGAAGAGTCTGATCGTTATTTGAATCTCATCGAGAATGATTTTAACTCTCGAGGCTGGAAAATCGTCCGTAGTTCTAATAACTATCTGGGCGCTGCAAGGAATTTGGCTGCGCGACACGCCTCCGGCGAATATCTGATGTTTATGGACGATGATAATGTGGCTAAGCCTTTTGAGGTGGAAACATTTGTTACGGCAGCATTAAACTCTGGGGCCGATGTGTTAACCACACCAAGCGATCTTATTTTTGGTGAGGAGTTCCCTTCTCCGTTCCGTAAAATGACGCACTGCTGGCTTCCGTTAGGACCTGATTTAAATATCGCCAGCTTTAGTAACTGCTTTGGTGATGCTAATGCGCTGATCAGAAAAGAAGTTTTCGAAAAAGTAGGCGGATTTACTGAGGATTATGGTTTAGGTCATGAAGACTGGGAGTTTTTTGCAAAAATATCGTTACAGGGATATAAATTGCAAGTCGTCCCAGAACCTCTATTTTGGTATAGAGTTGCAAACTCCGGCATGTTGTTAAGTGGAAATAAGACTAAAAACAACTACCGTAGTTTCCGTCCATTTATGGATGAGAATGTTAAATATAATTATGCAATGGGGTTGATACCTTCCTACCTCGAGAAGATTCATGAGCTTGAGAGTGAAGTGAGTCGGTTGCGCAGCATCAATGGCGGTCATTCTGTCAGTAACGAGTTACAACTTTTAAATAATAAGATTGATGGTCTTATTTCTCAGCAGAGAGATGGTTGGGCCCATGACCGCTTTAATGCTCTGTATGGGCCCTGTCGCGCAGATTTACGTGGTGAAGAGCGATGATGAAGCGGTAGCTCTGGCCAATGATTCCCACTACGGGCTGGGCGGTGCGGTCTTTAGCCAGGATATTGAACGGGCGAAGAAAATGGCCTCGCGCATTGAGACCGGGATGGTGTACATCAACTGGCTCACCGATACCGCGGCTGAACTGCCGTTTGGCGGCGTGAAGCGTTCCGGCTACGGGCGCGAGCTGTCGGATCTGGGGATCAAAGAGTTTGTGAACCAGAAGCTGGTGGTAGTGCGCCAATAGCGGCAGCCATAAAAAAAACCTGCCATCTGGCAGGTTTTTTGGGAAGTGGGTAACGTTAGAAGTTTACGCCGCCGCCAATGTAAGCGCCGTCAATCAGCGTGTGGTTTGGACGGCCGTCTTTGCCGTCAACGCTGACGTGGCGATAGCCCACTTTCAGCGTGACCAGTGAAATTGGCGACCAGCTTACGCCACCATTGGCTTCAACGTAGTTTTTCACGCTGTTGTTCAGGCCTTCCGGCGCGGCATAGCCTTCGCCAAAGACGCGGATGCTGTCGGTCAGGGCTACGCTAACGCCGCCGCCGATAGGGAACGCCACGCCGTTATCGCCTTTTTTCGGGCCGATGTAGATAGCTTTCGCGCCTGCGTTCAGCATCACTGGGCCGACCTCCAGGTTATAGCCTGCGCCCACGCCGCCGGTCTGGGTGCCGTCGTCGGTGTTTTTCAGCCAGTTGCTTTCTGCGTACAGGCCGGATGAGGATTTACCCATTTCCAGATTCAGGTTGGTAAAGTTTTTACCCTGCTCAAGGCTACCGCCCATCGCCAGTGCGGAACCGGATACGGCGGTCAGAGCGGAAAGGAGCAGGATATTAAGCTTTTTCATGGTTTATTCCTCGTCATAAAATTAATCTGAGGACACCTTAACAAGTGGATTTTACTTCTGCAAATGGCTTTGTTGAATAAATCGAACTTTTGCTGAGTTGAAGGATCAGATCACGTATCTTCCCGACAACGCAGACCGTTCCGTGGCAAAGCAAAAGTTCAAAATCACCAACTGGCCCACCTACAATAAAGCCCTCATCAACCGTGGCTCCATAACTTTCTGGCTGGATGATGAAGCTTTTCAGGCCTGGTATGAGTCAGCAACACCTTCTTCACGAGGCAGACCTCAGCGCTATTCTGACCTTGCCATCACGACTGTGCTGGTCATTAAACGCGTATTCAGGCTGACCCTGCGCGCTGCGCAGGGCTTTATTGATTCCATTTTTTCTCTGATGAACGTTCCGCTACGCTGCCCGGATTACAGCTGTGTCAGCAGGCGGGCAAAGTCGGTTAATGTCAGTTTCAAAACGACCACCCGGGGTGAAATCGCACACCTGGTAGTTGATTCCACCGGGCTGAAGGTCTTCGGTGAAGGCGAGTGGAAAGTCAAAAAGCATGGCCAGGAACGCCGTCGTATATGGCGTAAGCTGCATCTGGCCGTTGACAGTAAAACACATGAAATCATCTGCGCTGACCTGTCGCTGAACAACGTTACGGACTCAGAGGCCTTCCCCGGGTTAATCCGGCAAACCCACCGGAAAATCAGGTCAGCCGCCGCCGATGGCGCTTACGATACCCGGCTATGTCACGATGAACTGCGGCGTAAGAAAATCAGCGCGCTTATCCCGCCCCGAAAAGGTGCGGGTTACTGGCCCGGTGAATATGCAGACCGTAACCGTGCAGTGGCTAATCAGCGAATGACCGGGAGTAATGCGCGGTGGAAATGGACAACAGATTACAACCGTCGCTCGATAGCGGAAACGGCGATGTACCGGGTAAAACAGCTGTTCGGGGGTTCACTGACGCTGCGTGACTACGATGGTCAGGTTGCGGAGGCTATGGCCCTGGTACGAGCGCTGAACAAAATGACGAAAGCAGGTATGCCTGAAAGCGTGCGTATTGCCTGAAAACACAACCCGCTACGGGGGAGACTTACCCGAAATCTGATTTATTCAACAAAGCCTAGGAACCTTGCTAAATCGTTGGTGAGCAGCAACAAGCTGACCATGCAGGCCATTAATGACGTGATCCTGCCTGGCGGGATCAGGGGCGTTATCTGTCTGCCCCCTGCGGTGATTGACGGTACAATGGCCGTAGCGTTTCGTAAGGATTTGGCGGCCGATAAAAATCTGGAGCAGCTGACCCGCGAGGGGATTTTCAGTGACTGCCGGAAGATTACCGGCAGCAAGCAAAGCCTAACGGATGATGATTTTTTCCTTAAAGAGCTGCACAGCAGCGAAAAATGGCCCGCATTCCTGCAAACCGCCGTTGAGAAGAAACGCACTATCGTGATCTGCGGTGAAACCGGGTCGGGGAAAACGGTACTCACGCGCGCGCTGTTAAAATCGCTACATAAAGACGAGCGTGTAATTATTTTAGAGGACGTTCACGAAGTCACGGTCGATCACGTTGTAGAAGCCGTTTATATGATGTACGGCGATGCAGGAAAGATCGGCCGCGTCAGCGCCACTGATGCCCTGCGAGCCTGTATGCGTCTGACACCGGGCCGTATCATCATGACTGAGCTTAGGGATGATGCTGCGTGGGATTATCTTAAAGCACTTAATACCGGCCATCCAGGCGGTGTTATGTCAACGCACGCTAACTCTGCGCGCGATGCCTTTAACCGTATTGGGCTGCTTATCAAGGCGACCCCTATCGGCCGTATGCTCGATATGAGCGATATTATGCGAATGCTCTACTCCACCATTGACGTTGTGGTGCATATGGAAAAGCGGAAAATCAAAGAAATTTATTTTGACCCTGAATATAAAATGCAGTGTGTGAACGGGAGCCTGTAATGAAAAACTTAGCAACCTGGCTTCTGGCCGCAGCATTTACGACAGCCGCCCTGCCCGCCTTTGCGGTGGAACCATCCGTTCAGGTTGGCTACTCGCCTGAAGGAAGCGCCCGCGTTCTCGTCCTGAGCGCCATTGACTCCGCAAAAACCTCGATACGGATGATGGCTTATTCTTTTACCGCCCCGGATATTATGAAAGCACTGGTAGCAGCCAAAAAACGGGGAGTTGATGTGAAAATCGTAATTGATGAAAGGGGCAATACGGGGCGCGCCAGCATTGCGGCCATGAACTACATAGCGAACAGCGGCATCCCTTTGCGTACTGACAGTGATTTCCCTATCCAGCATGACAAGGTGATCATCGTGGATAATGTGACCGTTGAAACTGGCAGCTTTAATTTCACCAAAGCGGCCGAAACGAAAAACTCGGAGAATGCGGTGGTGATCTGGAACATGCCTAAGCTCGCTGAATCATTCCTCGAACACTGGCAAGACCGCTGGAATCGGGGGAGAGACTACCGTTCCAGCTACTGAATACTGACCGCCAAAAGGCGGTTTTTTTGTTCAAAGAAACTGATCTCAGTATCGCGCCCGGGGCAGCTGGCCAACGTCGCCGGCATCGCGCCGGCAAAAATCGAAAAACAGAAATATCAGCAAGATAGCTTAAACAGGTGTCGGGAAATTTCGTTGAGATATTTTGAAGGAATCACAGTGTAAGCAGGCGCTTTTTCAGGGAGGCGCGTTCTTGCGGGTTGCGTCCCTTGTGATTGGCGATGCGATCCGCCGTGGCGGCCTGGCGCTTGACGGGCCAGTAGGAGCGGCCATCCTTGCCCATCGACCAGACGCTGCTGGCCTGGTTTTCCAGCAGGGGCAGATGGGCGCTCAGGGCTTCGGGCGACGCGCTGGTCAGCGCCGTGCGCTCACGGGTGCGCCAGCGCTGATGCCAGAGCTTCTTGTCCTCGCGCTCGCTGCCGCAGGTCGTGTGCCCGACGATGGGTGTTTTGCGGCGGCTGCGGCTCATAACGTAGTGGTCTCCAAGAACATTCAGGACTGATCCCAGGCGTCGATGGTCAAGACCTGATCGGCAGGACAGGCGGCTACGCGGTCGGGAACTGGATGGTGTTCAGTCTCATGCCGACCCCATTCGATTGATCGCGTCGCTTGCGGCACGCTGCGACGCAAGGAGGTTTGCGACCTGGTTTAGCAGCCGTGTCCGCTGCATGTCTGTTACCTATCTCCCCGACCGCTCATTGGACCAACTCCAGAGATTGGGCTCTATCGCTCAGCCAATACGAAACCGGCATTGGCTGATGCCACAACCGAGACTAACACAAATGGCTCGGTACCTGTATTTCGCGCCCCGTGCACTTGGCCCGGTCTTGCCACGGCTATCTCACCTTCCCTGAGGGCACGAACAATCCCATTGCCCTGAAAGTAATCAGCCATTCCCGACAAAACAGTCCACGTGTCTTGGCCGTGAGGATGAATGTGAGCCGCAATTTCCTGCCCGGGATGGACATGCCAAACCACGATAATTGAGTCTCGGGTTTCAAGCACAACGGAACGAATAGGCTCGCCTTCGGACGGCTGAACATACTCGGCTACAGAAAATATTCTCGATTCAACAGTCATCGGAGATCCCTCTTTCACAGTTGTCGTTACGGTCTTCATCGTCGGCATCCTGACGCACGGCGGGCAATTGCTGGAGCAACGCCGGCAGCCATTCCTGTACCGTCTCCCACACCACATCGAGGTTGATGTCGAAATAGCCGTGAGCCATGCGATTACGCATATTGCGCATGCTGCGCCACGGCACGTCGGCATGCGCCTGGGTGAACTCGACGTAGCCATCCATCACCTTTGTGGCCGCCTCGCCGATGACGATCAGGCTCATGATGACGGCCTGCTGGGTGCGCTTGTCGGCCAAGAAGTCGTCCTTGGCCATCCCTTCCACGAAGCTGCGCGCATCGGTTGCGGCCTGCTGAATGTGGTCGAGGTAATCGGGCAGGCGGTTCTCGCTCATATCGGTTGCGCCTCCGCGAGCACCTTGGCCCGGAACTTCGGCGGCAGGTCGCCGGGAGTCAGCAGATCGACGTCAACGCCGAGCAGCGATTTCAGTTCTTCTTCCAAATCGCCCAAGTCCAACAACGTGGCACCGGGCAGCGCATCGACCAACAGGTCGAGGTCGCTGCCATCCCGGTCGGTGCCATGCAGCACCGAGCCGAAGACGCGCGGGTTCGCGGCGCGAAAGCGGCCTACCGCTTCACGCACTGCGCTTCGCTTCATGTCAAGCACAACAGACGGTCGCATGCGCATCCTTTCTTATCGAAACTCGTTGAGATGATATGCAATCAAGAATAGAATTTCAAGAAGAAGGAAACCGCATGCCCCGCCGTTCGATCCTCTCCGCCGCCGAGCGCGAAAGCCTGCTGGCGTTGCCGGACACCAAGGATGAGTTGATCCGTCACTACACGTTCAGCGAAAGCGACCTCTCCATCATCCGGCAGCGGCGCGGCCCGGCCAATCGGCTGGGCTTCGCGGTGCAGCTCTGCTACCTGCGCTTTCCCGGCGTCATCCTTGGCGCTGATGAGCCACCGTTCCCGCCATTGCTGAGACTGGTCGCCAACCAGCTCAAGGTCGGCATCGAAAGCTGGGACGAGTACGGGCAGCGTGAGCAGACCCGACGCGAGCACCTGGTCGAGCTGCAAACGGTGTTCGGCTTCCAGCCGTTCACGATTGGCCACTACCGGCAGGCTGTCCAGTTGCTGACCGAGCTGGCCATGCAAACCGACAAGGGCATCGTGCTGGCCAGAGCCTTGATCGAGCACCTGCGGCGGCAGTCGGTCATTGTGCCCGCCCTCAACGCCGTCGAGCGGGCGAGCGCCGAAGCGATTACCCGCGCCAACCGGCGTCTCTACGACGCCTTGGCTGAGCCGCTGACGGACGTGCATCGCCGTCGCCTCGACGATCTGCTCAAGCGCCGCGACAACGGCAAGACGACGTGGCTGGCCTGGCTGCGGCAATCCCCGGTCAAACCGAACTCGCGGCACATGCTGGAACACATCGAACGCCTCAAGGCGTGGCAGGCGCTCGACCTGCCCTCCGGCATCGAGCGGCTGGTTCACCAGAACCGGCTGCTC
The DNA here is from genome assembly GCF_019584165.1 of Enterobacter sp. EC_64. Lineage (NCBI taxonomy): Bacteria > Pseudomonadati > Pseudomonadota > Gammaproteobacteria > Enterobacterales > Enterobacteriaceae > Enterobacter > Enterobacter sp. EC_64. The sequence continues at coordinate 2,316 of NZ_VDAS01000055.1, read as the reverse complement.
AAGATCGCCCGCGAGGGCGGCCAGATGACGCCCGCCGACCTGGCGAAGTTCGAGCCGCAGCGGCGTTACGCGACCCTGGTGGCGCTCGCCATCGAGGGCATGGCCACCGTCACCGACGAAATCATCGACCTGCATGACCGCATCCTGGGCAAGCTGTTCAATGCCGCCAAGAACAAGCATCAGCAGCAGTTCCAGGCATCCGGCAAGGCGATCAATGCCAAGGTGCGGCTGTTCGGGCGCATCGGCCAGGCGCTGATCGAGGCCAAGCAAGCGGGCCGCGATCCGTTCGCCGCCATCGAGGCCGTCATGTCCTGGGATGCTTTCGCCGAGAGCGTCACCGAAGCGCAGCGGCTCGCGCAACCCGAGGACTTCGATTTCCTGCACCGCATCGGCGAGAGCTACGCCACGCTGCGCCGCTACGCGCCGGAATTTCTCGACGTGCTCAAGTTGCGGGCCGCGCCCGCCGCCAAGGACGTACTCGACGCCATCGAGGTGCTGCGCAGCATGAACAGCGACAACGCCCGCAAGGTGCCCACCGACGCGCCGACCGAGTTCATCAAGCCGCGCTGGCAGAAGCTGGTGATGACCGACACCGGCATCGACCGGCGCTACTACGAACTGTGCGCGCTGTCGGAGCTGAAGAACGCGCTGCGCTCCGGCGACATCTGGGTGCAAGGCTCGCGCCAGTTCAAGGACTTCGAGGACTACCTGGTGCCGCCCGCGAAATTCGCCAGCCTCAAGCAGGCCAGCGAATTGCCGCTGGCCGTGGCCACCGATTGCGACCAGTACCTGCATGACCGGCTGACGCTGCTGGAAACGCAGCTCGCCACCGTCAACCGCATGGCGCTGGCCAACGAGCTGCCGGACGCCATCATCACGGAGTCGGGCCTGAAGATCACGCCGCTCGATGCGGCGGTGCCCGATACCGCACAGGCCCTGATCGACCAGACGGCGATGATCCTACCGCACGTCAAGATCACCGAATTGCTGCTGGAGGTAGACGAATGGACGGGCTTCACCCGGCACTTCGCCCACCTGAAGTCAGGCGACCTGGCCAAGGACAAAAACCTGTTGCTGACCACGATCCTCGCCGACGCGATCAACCTGGGCCTGACCAAGATGGCGGAATCGTGCCCCGGCACGACCTACGCCAAGCTGGCCTGGCTGCAAGCCTGGCACATCCGCGACGAAACCTACGGGGCGGCACTGGCCGAGCTGGTCAACGCGCAGTTCCGACATCCCTTCGCCGAGCATTGGGGCGACGGCACCACGTCATCGTCGGACGGCCAGAACTTCCGCACCGGCAGCAAGGCCGAGAGCACCGGCCACATCAATCCGAAATACGGCAGCAGCCCAGGGCGGACGTTCTACACCCATATCTCCGACCAGTACGCGCCGTTCCACACCAAGGTCGTGAACGTCGGCGTGCGCGACTCGACCTACGTGCTCGACGGCCTGCTGTATCACGAATCCGACCTGCGGATCGAGGAGCACTACACCGACACGGCAGGGTTCACGGACCACGTCTTCGCGTTGATGCACCTGCTGGGCTTCCGCTTCGCCCCGCGCATTCGTGACCTGGGCGACACCAAGCTCTACATCCCGAAGGGCGATGCCACCTACGAGGCGTTGAAACCGATGATCGGCGGCACGCTCAACATCAAGCACGTCCGCGCCCATTGGGATGAAATCCTGCGGATGGCCACCTCGATCAAGCAGGGCACGGCGACGGCCTCGCTGATGCTCAGGAAGCTTGGCAGCTACCCGCGCCAGAACGGCCTGGCCGTCGCCCTGCGTGAGCTGGGACGCATCGAGCGCACACTGTTCATCCTGGACTGGCTGCAAAGCGTCGAGCTGCGCCGCCGCGTGCATGCCGGGCTGAACAAAGGCGAGGCGCGCAACGCGCTGGCCCGCGCCGTGTTCTTCAACCGCCTGGGGGAAATCCGCGACCGCAGCTTCGAGCAGCAGCGCTACCGGGCCAGCGGCCTCAACCTGGTGACGGCGGCCATCGTGCTATGGAACACGGTCTATCTGGAGCGGGCCGCGAACGCCTTGCGTGGCCACGGTCAAGCCGTCGATGACGGCCTGTTGCAGTACCTGTCGCCGCTCGGCTGGGAGCACATCAACCTGACCGGCGATTACCTCTGGCGCAGCAGCGCCAAGATCGGCGCGGGCAAGTTCAGGCCGCTACGGCCGCTGCAACCGGCTTAGCGTGCTTTATTTAATGAGATGGTCACTCCCTCCTTCCCGGTACTATGCTGAGGACAGGCTTTCATTCGGAGAACTATCATGGAAAACATTGCGCTCATTGGTATC
>NZ_VDAS01000054.1:0-12639 GCF_019584165.1 Enterobacter sp. EC_64 | reverse complement strand
GCCTAAATAGGCTGATTCGATGTGTTTGCGGGAAAAAAATCGGCCCAGATCCGCGAAATTTTAATCAGCGAGTCAGCTTGGGAAGAAATGACCTGCTTATTCGCACCTTCCTTAGGTTTATGGGCCGGCGGTCGTTTTCCGGCGAAAGAGGTAATTGGTTATATTGTCGCTCAGGTGGTGGGCGGTATTATCGCAGCGGGCGTTCTGTACGTCATTGCCAGCGGTAAAGCTGGCTTCGACGCGGCGGCCAGCGGCTTCGCCTCTAACGGCTTCGGCGAGCATTCTCCGGGCGGTTATTCCATGCTGTCTGCCATCGTGATTGAAATTGTGCTGACCGCAGGTTTCCTGTTGGTGATCCACGGCGCAACCGACAAACACGCGCCAGCCGGTTTCGCGCCGATTGCCATTGGTCTGGCACTGACGCTTATCCACCTGATCTCCATCCCGGTCACCAACACCTCCGTTAACCCGGCACGCAGCACCGCCGTCGCCATCTTCCAGGGCGGCTGGGCGCTTGAGCAGCTCTGGCTGTTCTGGGTGATGCCGATTATCGGCGGTATCCTGGGTGGCGTGCTGTACCGCACGCTGCTGGAAAAACGCGATTAATTGCGCGCGGTGTCGGGTGGCGCTAACGCTTACCCGACCCACGTGAGTGTGCACTTGTAGGCCGGGTAAGGCGCAGCCGCCACCCGGCTTTTTTATTGCCGCTTTACTGAACAGTCTTTATTGGGTAGTGTCTCTGGCGCTCAACAGATACTCAAAAGGACCGGCTGTTCATGTTTTCAGGACTCCTCATTATTCTGCTGCCCCTGATTGTGGGCTATCTCATCCCGCTGCACAGAGAATCCGCATTACGGCTTATCAACCGTTTTCTCAGCTGGATTGTTTACGTCATTCTTTTCTTTATGGGGATCAGCCTGGCCTTCCTGGATAATCTGGCGACGAATCTGCTTTCCATCCTGCATTATTCTGTGGTCACCGTGGTGGTTATTTTGCTGTGTAATATCGCCGCATTATTCTGGCTTGAGCGCACCGTTCCGTGGAAAAACCATCATCATCAGGAAAAACTCCCTTCCCGAATTGCGATGGCGCTGGAATCATTAAAACTGTGCGGCGTCGTGGTGCTCGGTTTTCTTCTTGGTCTGACCGGCTGGGCATTTTTACAGCACGCGACAGAGGCCAGTGAATATACGCTAATTTTCCTTCTGTTCCTGATCGGTATCCAGCTGCGAAATAATGGCATGACGCTGAAGCAAATTGTTTTAAATCGTCGGGGAATGATGGTTGCGGTCATTGTGGTCGCCAGTTCCATGGTGGCGGGCGTCATTAACGCCTTTATTCTCGATCTGCCGCTGAAAACCGGTCTGGCGATGGCGTCAGGCTTTGGCTGGTATTCCCTCTCCGGTATCCTGCTGACCGAATCCTTTGGCCCGGTCATCGGCAGTGCTGCATTCTTTAACGATCTGGCGCGCGAGCTGCTCGCCATTATGCTGATCCCGGGGCTGGTTCGCCGCAGCCGCTCTACCGCGCTGGGCCTGTGCGGCGCGACGTCGATGGACTTTACCCTGCCAGTATTACAACGCTCTGGTGGACTGGAGATGGTGCCCGCCGCCATCGTTCACGGCTTTATTTTAAGCCTGCTGGTTCCGGTTCTGATGGCCGTCTTCTCGGCCTGATACCTCTTTGGCGGTAGGGTGCCTGCCGCCAAAATTGCGCTAAATCAATCTCCCTCTATTTTGTAGCAGAAAGCCCTTTTCTCCGTTCTGGCACAGGCATAATCTTAAACATGTATATCAAATATAACTTTAACAGGTGTGATTATGTTTTGTGTGCAATGTGAACAAACCATCCGTACCCCGGCAGGCAATGGCTGCTCTTACGCACAGGGTATGTGCGGCAAAACCGCAGAAACATCTGACCTGCAGGACCTGCTGATTGCCGCCCTGCAAGGCCTTTCCGCATGGGCGTTCAAAGCCCGCGAATATGGCATCATCGACCACTACGTCGACAGCTTCGCCCCGCGCGCCTTCTTCTCCACGCTGACCAACGTTAACTTCGACTCTCCGCGCATTGTTGGCTATGCCCGCGAAGCCATTGCCCTGCGTGAAGCGCTGAAGGCGCAGTGCCTGAAGGCGGATGCTAACGCCCGCGTGGAAAACCCGATGTCTGACCTTCAGCTGGTGAGCGACGATCTCGGCGATCTGCAGCGTCAGGCGGCCGAATTCACCCCAAACAAAGACAAGGCGGCGATTGGCGAGAACGTTCTCGGCCTGCGCCTGCTGTGCCTGTACGGCCTGAAAGGCGCTGCGGCCTATATGGAACACGCGCACGTGCTCGGTCAGTACGATAACGACATCTACGCCCAGTACCATAAAATCATGGCGTGGCTGGGCACCTGGCCTGCCGATATGAACGCGCTGCTGGAATGCTCAATGGAAATCGGCCAGATGAACTTCCGCGTGATGAGCATTCTGGATGCGGGTGAAACCGGCACCTACGGCCACCCGACGCCGACGCAGGTCAACGTCAAAGCGACCGAGGGCAAATGCATCCTGATCTCCGGTCATGACCTGAAAGATCTCTACAACCTGCTGAAGCAAACCGAAGGCACCGGCGTTAATGTCTATACCCACGGTGAAATGCTGCCAGCGCACGGCTATCCGGAGCTGCGTAAATTCAAGCACCTGATCGGTAACTACGGCAGCGGCTGGCAGAACCAGCAGGTGGAATTTGCCCGCTTCCCTGGTCCTATCGTGATGACCTCTAACTGCATCATCGACCCGACCGTGGGCGCGTATGACGACCGCATCTGGACCCGCAGCATCGTCGGCTGGCCGGGCGTGAGCCATCTTGAAGGTGACGATTTCGGACCGGTGATAGCGCAAGCGCAGCAGATGGCAGGCTTCCCGTACAGCGAGATCCCGCATCTGATCACCGTCGGCTTCGGGCGTGAAACCCTGCTCGGCGCCGCCGATTCGCTGATTGACCTCGTCAGCCGTGAAAAGCTGCGCCACATCTTCCTCGTCGGCGGCTGCGACGGCGCGCGCGGCGAGCGTAACTACTTTACCGATTTCGCCACCCGCGTGCCGGAAGACTGCCTGATCCTGACCCTGGCGTGCGGTAAATACCGTTTCAACAAGCTGGACTTCGGCAACATCGAAGGCCTGCCGCGCCTGATCGATGCGGGCCAGTGTAACGATGCTTACTCGGCCATTATTCTTGCCGTTACCCTGGCGGAAAAACTGGGCTGCGGCGTCAACGATCTGCCGCTCTCCCTGGTGCTCTCCTGGTTTGAGCAGAAAGCGATTGTCATCCTGCTCACTCTGCTCTCACTGGGCGTGACCAACATCGTGACCGGCCCGACAGCGCCTGGCTTCCTGACGCCGGACCTGCTGGCCGTGCTGAACGAGAAATTCGGCCTGCGTTCCGTGACCAACGTTGAAGACGATATGAAGCAGCTGTTGAGCGCGTAAGGAGTAATTTATGACCATGCCAACCTCACAATGCCCGTGGCGGATGCAGGTGCATCACATCCATCAGGAGACGCCGGATGTGTGGACGCTGTCGCTGCTGTGCCACGACTACTATCCGTACCGAGCAGGTCAGTATGCGCTGGTTAGCGTTCGCCATTCGGCAGACACCCTGCGCGCCTACACCCTTTCTTCCACGCCGGGCGTGAGCGAGTACATCACGCTGACCGTCCGTCGCATTGAAGGCGGAGCCGGTTCAGAATGGCTGACCCGGGACGTGAAGCGCGGGGATTATATCTGGCTGTCCGATGCGCAGGGTGAATTCACCTGTGACGACAAAGCGGACGATAAATTCCTGCTGCTGGCGGCGGGCTGTGGCGTGACGCCGATCATGTCGATGCGCCGCTGGCTGGCAAAAAACCGCCCGCAGGCCGACGTGCAGGCGATCTTCAGCGTGCGCTCTCCGGACGATGTCATTTTTGCCGAGGAGTGGCGTGATTATCCGGTGACGCTGGTGGCTGAGCACAACGCAACGCACGGTTTTGTGCCCGGTCGCCTGAGCCGCGAGCTGCTGCAAAGCGTGCCGGATATCGCGAACCGCACCGTGATGACCTGCGGCCCGGCGCCGTACATGGCTATCGTGGAAGAAGAAGTGAAAGCGCTCGGCGTGACCCGTTTCTTCAAAGAGCAGTTCTTCACGCCGGTGGCGGAAGCGGCAACCAGCGGGATTCAGTTCACCAAACTGCAGCCTGCGCAGACCTTCTTTGGCCGCGTGGGCACGACGCTGCTGGAGGCGCTGGAAAGCAACAACGTGCCGGTGGCGGCGGCCTGCCGTGCCGGGGTGTGCGGCTGCTGTAAAACAAAGGTGGTTTCCGGGGAGTACACCGTCACCAGCACCATGACGCTGTCCGACGCGGAAATTGCCGAGGGTTACGTGCTGGCGTGCTCGTGCCATCCGCAGGGCGATCTGGTCCTCGCATAAACAATAAACGTTCGTTCGTAGGCCCGGTAAGCGTCAGCGCCACCGGGCTTTTTTGCCGGGTGGCACTGCGTTTACCCGGCCTACAACCCCCCTACCGCCACGCAGGTGTTTTCCCCAGCGCAAACCGCCCTGCCCCTAAAAACGCCACCGCCAGCGAGCCGATAAAGAAGTACACCAGGCTTTCAATCGCCCATGCCCCGACCTTGTCGAGCGCGAATGTCTCATCTAATCCCACCATCAGCCACGCCACGATCATCGTAAACGCCAGCACCAGCGCGGCCGGGCGCGTAAAGAGCCCGACAATAATCAGGATCGGCGCCACCACTTCGCCAATCAATACGCCGTAGGCGATAAACCCCGGCAGCCCTTTCTCCACCAGCATACCGCTGATAAAGCCCACCCCGCCAAACAGCTTATGCAACCCATGAAAGAGCATCAGCCCGCCGACGACAAGTCGTAACAAGAGTTTGCCGAGATCGTCGCACGATAGCTTTTCATTAACAGCAATTAACAATGATTTAACCATTTGAAATGATTCCTGTTTTCACTGAGGTATCATCAGATTATGCCGAAGCGTTGCGCGTGAAAAGCACCTTTTAATTGGGGGGATTTGACGGGCAATACGGAGACTTTCTTCTAAGCTTGTAAGCGTTATCACAAAAAGGAGACGGACAACCATGAAACAAACCGTGGCTGCATATATAGCGAAAACGCTCGAACAGGCTGGCGTAAAACGTATCTGGGGCGTCACCGGCGATTCCCTCAACGGACTCAGCGACAGCCTCAACAAGATGAAGACCATTGAATGGATGCCGACCCGCCATGAAGAGGTTGCCGCGTTCGCCGCAGGCGCTGAAGCACAGCTTACGGGTGAGCTGGCCGTCTGCGCCGGATCCTGCGGGCCGGGTAACCTGCACCTGATCAACGGCCTTTTCGACTGTCACCGTAACCACGTTCCGGTGCTGGCGATTGCCGCCCACATCCCCTCGTCCGAAATCGGCAGCGGCTATTTTCAGGAGACGCATCCGCAGGAGCTGTTCCGTGAATGCAGCCACTATTGCGAACTGGTTTCATCCCCGGAGCAGATCCCGCAGGTTCTGGCGATCGCCATGCGCAAGGCCGTGCTGAATCGCGGCGTGTCCGTGGTCGTTATCCCGGGCGACGTGGCGCTCAAGGCCGCGCCGGAAGGAGCCAGCACCCACTGGTATCACGCGCCGCAGCCGGTGGTGACGCCAGCCGAGGAGGAGCTGAAAAAGCTGGCGCAGCTGCTGCGTTACGCCAGCAATATCGCCCTGATGTGCGGCAGCGGCTGTGCGGGCGCGCATAAAGAGCTGCTGGAATTTGCCGGAAAGCTGAAAGCCCCGATTGTCCACGCCCTGCGCGGCAAAGAGCACGTCGAATACGATAACCCCTACGATGTAGGCATGACCGGGCTGATCGGTTTTTCTTCCGGCTTCCACACCATGATGAACGCCGACACGCTGATCCTGCTCGGCACCCAGTTCCCGTACCGCGCGTTTTACCCGACGGATGCTAAAATCATTCAGATTGATATCAACCCGGCCAGCATCGGCGCGCACAGCAAGGTCGATATGGCGCTGGTAGGCGACATCAAATCCACCCTTGCCGCCCTGCTGCCGCTGCTGGAAGAGAAAACGGACCGCAAATTCCTTGATAAAGCATTGAGCGACTATCGCGATGCCCGCAAGGGTCTGGACGACCTGGCCAAACCGAGCGACAAAGCCATTCACCCGCAGTATCTGGCGCAGCAGATCAGCCATTTCGCGGACGACGACGCCATTTTTACCTGCGACGTCGGCACGCCAACCGTCTGGGCGGCACGCTACCTGAAAATGAACGGCAAGCGGCGACTGCTCGGCTCGTTCAACCACGGCTCGATGGCTAACGCCATGCCGCAGGCGCTGGGCGCAAAAGCAACGGCACCGGAGCGTCAGGTGGTGGCGATGTGCGGCGACGGCGGGTTCAGCATGCTGATGGGTGATTTCCTGTCGGTGGTGCAGATGAAGCTTCCGCTGAAAATCGTGGTCTTTAACAACAGCGTGCTGGGCTTCGTGGCGATGGAGATGAAAGCCGGAGGCTATCTGACGGACGGCACCGAGCTGCACGACACCAACTTTGCCCGCATCGCCGAGGCGTGCGGCATCACCGGCATTCGCGTGGAGAAAGCGTCCGAGGTGGATGAAGCCCTGCAGCGCGCCTTCTCCATCGACGGGCCGGTGCTGGTGGATGTGGTCGTCGCCAAAGAGGAGCTGGCGATCCCGCCGCAGATCAAGCTTGAGCAGGCCAAGGGCTTTAGCCTGTACATGCTGCGCGCCATCATCAGCGGGCGCGGTGACGAGGTGATCGAACTGGCAAAAACCAACTGGCTCAGGTAAAACATCTGGCATCGCCTTTTTAAATATAAGGACATGCCATGATTGATTTACGCAGTGATACCGTTACCCGCCCGAGCCGCGCCATGCTCGAAGAGATGATGGCCGCCCCGGTCGGGGATGACGTCTATGGCGATGACCCGACGGTCAACGAGCTGCAGCGCTACGCGGCAGAACTGAGCGGCAAGGAAGCGGCCCTGTTCCTGCCCACCGGCACGCAGGCCAACCTGGTGGCGCTGCTCAGCCACTGCGAGCGCGGTGAAGAGTATATCGTCGGCCAGGGCGCGCATAACTATCTCTACGAAGCGGGCGGTGCCGCGGTGCTCGGCAGCATTCAGCCGCAGCCGATCGACGCCGCGCCGGACGGCACCCTGCCCCTTGATAAAGTCGCAGCGAAAATCAAAGCCGATGATATTCATTTTGCCCGCACCCGGCTGCTCAGCCTCGAAAACACCCACAACGGCAAGGTCCTGCCGCGCGAATACCTGAAGGCGGCGTGGGAGTTTACCCGCGAGCGCGGGCTCGGCCTGCACGTGGATGGCGCGCGCATCTTCAACGCCGTGGTGGCGTACGGCTGCGAGCTGAAAGAGATTACGCAATATTGCGACTCTTTCACCATCTGCCTCTCTAAAGGGCTGGGCACCCCAGTGGGTTCCCTGCTGGTGGGCAATGCGGACTACATCAAGCGTGCCAACCGCTGGCGTAAAATGACCGGCGGCGGCATGCGCCAGGCGGGTATTCTGGCGGCAGCCGGGCTGTATGCCCTGAAAAACAACGTGGCGCGCCTGAAGGACGATCACGACAACGCCGCGTGGATGGCGGCGCAGTTGCGTGAAATTGGCGCCGACGTGATGCGCCACGACACCAACATGCTGTTCGTCCGCGTGGGCGATGACCACGCCGCTGCGCTTGGCGAGTTCATGAAAGCACGTGGCGTGCTGATCAACGCCTCACCTGTGGTGCGTCTGGTCATGCATCTCGACGTCAACCGCGAGCAGCTGGCCGACGTGGTAAAACACTGGCAGGCGTTTTTACAGCGATAAGGAGCATCACGTGCCGCAACGCATTCTGGTGCTCGGCGCCAGCGGGTATATCGGTCAGCATCTCACCGCGGCGTTAAGCCAGCAGGGGCACCAGGTGCTGGCTGCGGCACGCAACACCGAACGCCTGCAAAAACTCGGTTTGCCGGGCGTCACCTGTCACAGCATTGACCTCAACTGGCCAAAGGCGCTTCCCGCGCTGCTGGAAGGGGTCGACACGCTTTACTACCTGGTGCACAGCATGGGTGAAGGCGGAGATTTTATCGCCCACGAGCGTCAGGTAGCGATGAACGTCCGCGATGCCCTGCTGCAAAGCCCGGTGAAGCAGGTGATTTTTCTCAGTTCACTTCAGGCACCTGAACGCGAGCAGTCCGATCACCTGCGCGCCCGCCAGCTGACGGCGGACATCCTGCGGGGGGCCAATATCCCCGTCACCGAACTGCGCGCCGGGATCATCGTCGGCGCGGGGTCTGCCGCCTTCGAAGTGATGCGCGATATGGTCTACAACCTGCCGGTGCTCACGCCGCCGCGCTGGGTCCGTTCGCGCACCACGCCGATTGCGCTGGCGAATCTCCTGCATTATCTGGTGGCCCTGCTGGATCACCCGGCGGAGAAACATCGCGTGCTGGAAGCGGCAGGCCCGGAAGTGCTGAGCTATCAGGCGCAGTTCGAACATTTCATGCGCGTCAGCGGCCGCCGCCGCTGGCTGATCCCCATTCCCTTCCCGACGCGCTGGATTTCGGTGTGGTTTTTGAATGTCATCACCTCGGTGCCGCCGACGACCGCCAAAGCGCTGATTCAGGGGCTGAAGCACGATCTGCTGGCCGACGATCGCGCGCTGCGCGCCTTAATTCCTCAGGATCTGATCCGCTTTGACGATGCCGTGCGCAATACGCTCAAGGAAGAAGAACAGCTGGTGAACTCCAGCGACTGGGGCTACGACGCCCAGGCCTTTGCCCGCTGGCGGCCAGAGTATGGTTATTACCCGAAACAGGCGGGCTGCACGGTGAAAACCTCCACGAGCCTGGCCGCGCTCTGGGAGGTGGTGAACCAGATTGGCGGCAAAGAACGGTATTTCTTCGGTAATCTCCTCTGGCAAACGCGCGGGGCGATGGACCTGCTGGTGGGCCACCGGCTGGCGAAAGGCCGCCCGGCACGCCCGTATCTTGAGGTGGGCGACGCGGTCGACAGCTGGAAGGTGATCATCGTCGAACCGGAAAAACAGCTGGCGCTGTTGTTCGGCATGAAAGCCCCGGGGCTGGGCCGACTCTGCTTTACCCTGAAAGACAAAGGCGATCATCGTGAACTGGACGTGCGCGCCTGGTGGCATCCGCACGGAATGCCGGGTCTGTTCTACTGGCTGTTGATGATCCCTGCCCACCTGTTTATCTTCCGGGGAATGGCGAAACGCATTGCGCAACGGGCAGAACAAAAGACGGAAAAGATCTAAATAAAACTCTCTTTCTTTCACCTTTCCCATTGCATAGCGCCGTAATTCACGAAAGAATGCGCACGAAATTCTTTTCAACACAGTGGATAGCTATGAAGGTACTGGTTACCGGGGCGACCAGCGGCTTAGGCCGAAATGCGGTCGAGTTTCTGCGCAACAAGGGCATTAGTGTCAGGGCTACCGGTCGCAACGAAGCGATGGGTAAACTGCTGCAAAAAATGGGCGCAGAGTTCGTCCATGCCGACCTGACGGAGCTGGTCTCCTCGCAGGCGAAGGTGATGCTCGCCGGTATCGACACGCTGTGGCACTGCTCCAGTTTTACCTCCCCGTGGGGGACCCAGGAAGCCTTCGACCTCGCCAACGTGCGGGCCACCCGTCGTCTGGGGGAATGGGCCGTTGCCTGGGGCGTGCGTAACTTTATTCATATCTCGTCACCGTCACTCTATTTCGACTATCACCACCACCGTGACGTGCAGGAAGATTTCCGCCCTGCTCGCTTTGCCTGTGAGTTTGCCCGCAGCAAGGCGGCCAGCGAAGAGGTCATCGACCTGCTGGCGCAGTCAAACCCGCACACCCGCTTTACGGTCCTGCGTCCGCAGAGCCTGTTCGGGCCGCACGATAAGGTATTTATTCCGCGTCTGGCGCAGATGATGCATCACTACGGCAGCGTGCTGCTGCCGCGCGGCGGCGATGCGCTGGTGGATATGACCTATTACGAAAACGCCGTTCACGCCATGTGGCTGGCCAGCCAGCCGGACTGCGATAAGCTGATCTCCGGTCGCGCCTACAACATCACTAACGGCGAACCCTGCACGCTGCGCAGCATTGTGCAGCGGCTGATCGACGAGCTGCAGATCAACTGCCGTATCCGTTCCGTGCCCTACCCAATGCTGGATATGATTGCCCGCAGCATGGAGCGCTTTGGCAGTAAAACAGCCAAAGAGCCTGCGCTGACGCATTACGGCGTCTCTAAACTCAACTTTGACTTCACGCTGGATATTTCACGGGCGGAGAATGAGCTGGGGTATAAACCGGTTGTGACGCTGGATGAAGGGATTATGCGCACGGCGGCGTGGCTGCGGGATCACGGGAAGCTGCATCGCTAGCCTTTTTGCCCGGTGGCGGCTTCGCCTTACCGGGCCTACAACGGCTCCGTACTGACCCCTCGCCCTTAGCCTCATGTAGGCCAGGTAAGCGCAGCGCCACCCGGCAAAAGACAGAGGGTGCAAATACGAAAACGGCAACCCGAAGGTTGCCGTTTGCTTTTACAGAGCCGTCCAGGCATCAGCCCACGCCAGCCCAACGCCGGGTTCGTAGTATGCCGGGGCATTGTTACACCAGCCGCTGTACGGGAACGGTTTGCACTGGAACAGTTTACCGTGGTTGTTCACGATATCACCTGCGTTGTACTTGCTGTTCGCGCTCCACGCGGCGTAAGAGCCGGAAGTGCCTTCGTCCTTAGGCTCGGCTTTCGCTTTCACATTCAGCAGGTAGGACGTGGTGCTGGTCAGTTCACCATCGCTGACGGTCAGGCCGATTTCGTACTGCTGAGCCGTTGCAGACTCTGGCGCCTTGAAGGTCACCACCGCTTTGTCCTGACCGGTCACGGTCTGGCCATCCTGGGAACGCCAGGTGTAGGTCAACTTGTTACCGTCGGCGTCAGTGGAGCCTTCCGCGCTCAGGGAAACCTGCGCACCCGCTTCAACCGCCCCGATTGGGCCCGCAATCTGCGCCACAGGGGCGTGATTCACGGTAGCCGGTTCAACAGGGGGGGTATCTTCCGCTGGCGTCGTATCCGCTGGCGGCGTGGTGTCTGCCGGGGTTTTGTCTTCCCCTGGGGTCACGGCTGAGCCGTCGTCGTTAATGATGTTCACGTTATAGAACTTCTTAACGCAGTTGGTGTAGTCACCCTCTTTGAACGCGCTGAACGGCGTCTGGTACCCCACCAGCTGGCAGGAGTAGGTCTTACCGTCCGGCGTATCCGGGCTCCACCCCCAGTCCTGCTCCCAGTAGATCTTCAGCGCGCCGGCGCCGCCTTCATCGAACTGCTTCATGTTGGCGCAGCCCAGCACTTCATTCGCCGGAACAGGCACTTTCAGGTAGTTCGCGAACTCTTTGTAGTACTTGATGCGGTTTTCAGACTGGGCAATCTCGGTTGGGCCGCCGCACTCTACGCCACCGTTGATGATCTGGGTGGTCACGCCGAAGCCCGGAACCAGGCCGTTGGCTTTATCGTGATCGTTTGGCTGCCAGGTGCCGTCGATAACCTGCAGCATGCTTGGTTTTGGCGGCTGCGGATAGGCGAAGAAGAAGATCGCACTTGCCAGGTTCAGCCAGGTATCCGCCACCAGCTCAGGCTTGTCGAGCAGGGTGCGGACGGTGCCAAACATCGCTTCAGAGAACGGACCGTAGTTATAGTTGTAAGACAGCTGCTTCGCGCCGCGGCCAAAGTAGCTTACGAAGTCGCCGTCTTTGTCTTTACCGCATGGCCAGGTCTGCCCCTGCCAGATGTCTGGGTTACATTCGCCGTTATAGCCGCCTTTCTGGCCTTCGGTCCAGCCCATTTCACGGACGTGAACCAGGGCCTGACGCCATTCGGCTTCCGGACGCCAGCTCTCATGGCCGCCGGTTTCCTGCGCAAAGTGGGCGAACATGGTCGCCAGCTCTTTGCGGCAGATGGCGTCGCTGTCGCGACCATCGTTATAGGTCTTACACAGTGCCGGGAATTTACCAACAGCCTTCAGGAAGTTACTGTAGGTATAAGACTGAGCGCGCAGCGGGAAGAGATATTCCCAGTCGCTGGCCTTCACGATCCCTTCAACGCGCTTGACGTTGTCAGGGTTCGAGGCACGACCTGGCTCAATCTGCTCAACGAGGCTATTGTCCAGGGTCGCAATGGTATCCTTCACCGAAACCATCAGCGGGAAATTGGTCAGCTCTTTTTCCTTTTTCGCCAGATCGCTGGCTTTCATGGTGTACGGCTCACTGCTGGCAGCCTGCAGTGATGCAGCCTGGGCCATAAAGGGTGCAATACATGCCCCCGCCACGAGAACGCTCAGTAATGTCCTTTTCGTCATTTCAAATAATCCTGTATTTAAGCAACTAGGGTGAGTACATTCCCGGCTTATGTATTACTCCCTTAATAAATAAGCCAGAGAGTGTGGTTCTTTTTCATTTTCTGAAGAACACCGGGTAATGACTCCAACTTACTGATAGTGTTTTATGTTCAGATAATGCCCGATGACTTTGTCATGCAGCTCCACCGATTTTGAGAACGACAGTGACTTCCTGCCCAGCCTTGCCA
>NZ_VDAS01000053.1:0-13334 GCF_019584165.1 Enterobacter sp. EC_64 | reverse complement strand
TTACGCACCACCCCGTCAGTAGCTGAACAGGAGGGACAGCTGATAGAAACAGAAGCCACTGGAGCACCTCAAAAACACCATCATACACTAAATCAGTAAGTTGGCAGCATCACCCTTCTGCCGGGCTAATAACCTGGTCCCGAGCATGAGCCGGCGTGGCAACTGCTGGGATAATGCGGTGGCCGAATCGTTCTTCAGTTCACTGAAAAAAGAGCGCATCAGGAAGAGAATATACAAAACCCGGGATCTAGCCCGGGCGGATATCTTCGATTACATTGAAGTGTTCTACAACCGGGCCCGGCGCCACAGTCACCTCGGCGGCGTCAGTCCGGAGGCCTTCGAACAGGCCTCGTCGTGAGGACAGAATTTGTCTACGGGCGTGGGGTCAGTCCAATCAACGGCTCGGAAGTGTCTAGATTATCCGTGGCGATTCAATTATTCTAAAGTTTTCGACCGCTATACACTCTTATCATTCTTTGTTAATCGTTTATTAAGATAATAAATATAAGGACGAAACCATGAACGATGTCATTCGTGACTTTTTCAAAATGGAATCAGCTGGTGGTATTCTTCTCGTGATTGCCGCGGCAATTGCGATGACCATTGCTAACTCACCGCTGGGCGAAACTTATCAATCTGTACTGCATACTTATGTATTTGGTATGTCAGTTTCTCACTGGATTAATGACGGCCTAATGGCTGTTTTCTTCTTACTCATTGGCCTTGAAGTTAAGCGAGAGCTGCTTGAAGGTGCGTTAAAATCAAAAGAAACCGCAATTTTCCCTGCGATTGCAGCGGTTGGCGGTATATTAACTCCTGCTCTTATTTACGTAGCCTTTAATGCCAACGATCCTGAGGCGATTTCTGGTTGGGCAATTCCAGCGGCGACAGATATCGCTTTTGCTTTAGGTATCATGGCGTTATTAGGTAAGCGTGTACCAGTAAGCCTAAAAGTGTTCTTGCTGGCGGTTGCTATCATCGATGATTTAGGTGTAGTTGTTATTATCGCGCTATTTTACACCGGTGACCTGTCGACCATGGCGTTGCTTGTTGGCTTCATCATGACTGGTGTCCTATTCATGTTGAATGCGAAGGAAGTAACAAAACTTACGCCATACATGATCGTCGGTGCGATCTTATGGTTCGCGGTGCTTAAATCTGGTGTTCACGCAACATTGGCAGGTGTAGTGATTGGTTTTGCTATCCCACTAAAGGGAAAGCAGGGCGAACATTCTCCACTTAAACATATGGAGCACGCGCTTCACCCATACGTGGCATTTGGTATTCTGCCTCTATTCGCATTTGCCAATGCGGGGATTTCGTTAGAAGGCGTATCGATGTCAGGTCTAACTTCAATGCTGCCACTCGGTATTGCTTTGGGTCTACTGGTTGGTAAGCCTCTAGGTATCTTTACCTTTAGCTGGGCAGCGGTAAAAATGGGCGTTGCTAAGTTACCTGAAGGCGTTAACTTCAAGCATATCTTTGCGGTATCTGTGTTGTGTGGTATTGGCTTTACAATGTCTATCTTCATTTCCTCTTTAGCGTTCGGAAATGTAAGTCCTGAATTTGATACCTATGCTCGACTCGGTATCTTAATGGGTTCTACGACAGCAGCATTACTTGGCTATGCCTTACTGCACTTTTCTTTGCCTAAGAAAGCGCAAGCGTAAGATAAAAATGAGCTATTTTGTAAAGCCTCCCAATCGGGATAACACCGATCAGTTAAGGCATTGATCAGTTGAACGATCCTACGGATGGTTAACAATACCCTCAGTACACTAATTGCTGAGGGTATTTTTGGCACTGTTGCAAATAGTCGGTGGTGATAAACTTATCATCCCCTTTTGCTGATGGAGCTGCACATGAACCCATTCAAAGGCCGGCATTTTCAGCGTGACATCATTCTGTGGGCCGTACGCTGGTACTGCAAATACGGCATCAGTTACCGTGAGCTGCAGGAGATGCTGGCTGAACGCGGAGTGAATGTCGATCACTCCACGATTTACCGCTGGGTTCAGCGTTATGCGCCTGAAATGGAAAAACGGCTGCGCTGGTACTGGCGTAACCCTTCCGATCTTTGCCCGTGGCACATGGATGAAACCTACGTGAAGGTCAATGGCCGCTGGGCGTATCTGTACCGGGCCGTCGACAGCCGGGGCCGCACTGTCGATTTTTATCTCTCCTCCCGTCGTAACAGCAAAGCTGCATACCGGTTTCTGGGTAAAATCCTCAACAACGTGAAGAAGTGGCAGATCCCGCGATTCATCAACACGGATAAAGCGCCCGCCTATGGTCGCGCGCTTGCTCTGCTCAAACGCGAAGGCCGGTGCCCGTCTGACGTTGAACACCGACAGATTAAGTACCGGAACAACGTGATTGAATGCGATCATGGCAAACTGAAACGGATAATCGGCGCCACGCTGGGATTTAAATCCATGAAGACGGCTTACGCCACCATCAAAGGTATTGAGGTGATGCGTGCACTACGCAAAGGCCAGGCCTCAGCATTTTATTATGGTGATCCCCTGGGCGAAATGCGCCTGGTAAGCAGAGTTTTTGAAATGTAAGGCCTTTGAATAAGACAAAAGGCTGCCTCATCGCTAACTTTGCAACAGTGCCCTGCCTAATGTTTTCCAGGTCATCATCGCCCAGCGTGTAGAACTTCAGTAGCGACAGTTCGTCCGTGGGCAGATCGAACAGCGCTGCTCGCTGCCGTTCGGTGAAAATATGGCGTCGTGACATACAAATTCGTCCCTTTTGAAGTATAGTCTGTTTTGGACAACAGCCAGCCCATATAAATCAGGGCGTTCCGATACAAAAATCCAGGAGGGTTCAATTGGGACATCGTGCCGCCATTTACTGCCGGGTTTCAACAGCGGATCAGTCTTGTGAACGCCAGGAATTTGATCTGCGAGCCTTCGCCGGCCGTGCCGGCTACGACGTGGTGGGAATATTTAAGGAAACAGGTTCAGGAACTAAACTCGACCGGGCCGAGCGAAAGAAAGTCCTGGCGCTTGCCCAGTCCAGACAAATTGATGCAATCCTGGTCACTGAGCTTTCCCGGTGGGGGCGCTCGACGCTCGATCTGCTCAATACGCTACGTGAACTGGAGAACTGGAAGGTTTCCGTGATAGCCATGAATGGAATGGCGTTCGATCTTTCGTCGCCGTATGGACGAATGCTGGCGACGTTTCTTTCCGGCATTGCGGAGTTTGAGCGGGATCTCATCAGCGAGCGGGTCAAGTCAGGCCTTGCTGTTGCGAAGGCACGTGGTAAGAGGCTTGGTCGTCAGGCCGGAGTGCGACCAAAATCAGACCGACTTTTGCCTAAGGTGGTTGCGATGAGGGCCGAGGGACGCAGCTATCGCTGGATCGCACGCGAGCTCGGTATCAGCAAGAATACCGTCGCTGACATCGTGCAACGACACAGAGCTAACGCTTAGGGTGTCATTTCGCCCTCAGCCGGAACCGACCCCATCCATGACTTACTACGCGCGCTGATACTGCCAATTCAGGCCGATTACTTGCTGGCCGTTGGCACGGAGGGCCAGGACGCGCGCCCGGACATGAACGAGCGCGAGTTCTTCTTCACAAAAATCATCTGGGCGATGGATTACACGCACATGAAATCACTCAGGCTTGCAGCTGAAGATTTTCCCCTGGCGCTTGCGACGGCCAAGATCCTGCCGTGGCCGTGGGGTGAATCAAGCTACCGGAGTGCTTTAGCCGATATAGGCAGCGCTAAGGGCAATCCGTGGGTACAGGATATTAACCACCGCGTTACTTTGTGGTTGCCCTGGCGGATAGGCTTTGTACGAGGAGGGAATCATTCTATTGCCAGCGGCGTTCTGGCCGGTGAGGGTGAGGTAATACCCGATACGGTTTATGATATGCGGTATTTGCTCGATATTGTCAGCACTGACGGGTATTACTGGTACATGAGCGGGAAGATCTGCGAGAGAGTCAGTGACTACCGTACAGCCGCCTTTTTTGAAATAGGCCGCCTGCTTACACTGTGATTCCTTCAAAATATCTCAACGAAATTTCCCGACACCTGTTTAAGCTATCTTGCTGATATTTCTGTTTTTCGATTTTTGCCGGCGCGATGCCGGCGACGTTGGCCAGCTGGGGGTCGTTTGCGGGAGAGGGCGAAATCCTACGCTAAGGCTTTGGCCAACGATATTCTCCGGTAAGATTGATGTGTTCCCAGGGGATAGGAGAAGTCGCTTGATATCTAGTATGACGTCTGTCGCACCTGCTTGATCGCGGCCGCGATAGCTAGATCGCGTTGCTCCTCTTCTCCATCCGCGTTCCAAGCTGCGGAAAGGCACCCATAAGCGTACGCCTGGTCGAGCAGGCGACGCGGATCGACGTCCAGCGCACGAGAGAATGCGTCCGCCATCTGTGCAATGCGTCTAGGATCGAGACAAAGGTCGTCTCTGTCAGCCGGATCGTAGAACATATTGGCGGCGCCAAAGCCCACTTCACCGACCAGACCGACGGGATCTATCACCAGCCAGCCGCGACTGGAGAACATGATGTTTTCATGATGCAGATCGCCATGTAGCCCACGCAGTTCCGAGGCATTGCTCATCATTTGATCGGCTATAATCGCCGCGTGGACGTAGTCAGTTTGACAACCTGCGTTTTGATCATCGCGCGCCCGCTGAAACAAAGCTGCAAAGCGATCCCGGATCGGGAGAAGGGCAGAAGGCAGGGGTTCCTCAGATGCGGCATACAGCTTCGCCATTAGTTCCGCTGCAATTTCGGTCGCCTGGTAGTCGCCGTGCTCGGCAACGATGTGAGAGAGCATTCGCTCCCCGGCATATTCGAGCAACATCAGATTGTTCTCACGACCGAGCAACCGGACTGCTCCCCTCCCATTGCGCCATACCAGATAGTCGGCCCCGCGCAGTTCATCAGCAATGTCTTCTATAGGTTTCAATCCCTTGACGATTGCAGGAGTCCCGTCTGGCAATGAAACTTTCCAAACGAGGCTGGAAAAGGTGTCCGCAATGAGAACAGGTTGCGAAACGTGCCAATGAGCAGGAAAAACAGGCGGCATGAACATCAACCCCAAGTCAGAGGGTCCAATCGCAGATAGAAGGCAAGGCGTTCGCGGTCGGGGGCTTCGATCCCCAATACATTGAATAGGACAGCGAAGGCGCGCTCTGCTTCATCTGGCGCTGCCCAGTTCTCTTCGGCGTTAGCAATCATGAGTGCCAAATCGGCATAGCGATCTGCTGTTCCGAGCCGCCCAAGGTCGATCAGACCCGTGCATTGAAGAGTTTTAGGGTCCACCATGAAGTTCGGCATGCAGGGATCACCATGGCAAACAACCATATCGTCGCTAT
Source organism: Enterobacter sp. EC_64 (assembly GCF_019584165.1). Taxonomy (NCBI): domain Bacteria; kingdom Pseudomonadati; phylum Pseudomonadota; class Gammaproteobacteria; order Enterobacterales; family Enterobacteriaceae; genus Enterobacter; species Enterobacter sp. EC_64. Next base: position 7,981 of record NZ_VDAS01000053.1, on the reverse strand, counting down.
CAATCGCGGAAAAAGGCGTAGTGCGCGAAGCGAACGAAGCTTTTTGCCGTCGATTGCATAGCTTTGTTAACCCTTTTTCCAAATTTGATAGCAATAGTTAATGTTTGAAGTAAAGTGTTGCTCAAAAACAACTTCGAAGGTATTTGGAATACTCGGGAAGAAAACATCCCCCTCTGGCTCGATGTCGATCGTCGATAAGTGGAGCGTAGAGGCCATGGGTAATGTTTCTCGGTAAATTTCTCCGCCACCAGACACTATAACGTGACCGGTGAATTCAGCTAGCCTGTCCATGGCCTCTTCGATTGACTGAAATACAACTACATTGTCATCATTTGATGTCCAACCTGAGCGGGTAACGACCGCGTATTTCCTATTGGGGAGTGCGCCCATAGATTCAAACGTCTTGCGACCCACCAGAAGCCACTGATTGTAGGTCAATGCTTTAAAAAGTAGCTGCTCCCCTTTCGCGGACCAGGGTATGTCTGGACCGCAACCAATCACGCCGTTTTTCGCTTTCGCAGCTATCAATGATACTTTCAAGGTTCTCATCCTGGGTTAACGGTGCGCTCTTGGTCGAGCCGCACCGGTAGCTCTCGTTCGACACGAGCCAAAAGATCGAGCTGCGGCGTACTCTTGTCCTCGTCCGGTAAGAAGTCGGGATTGACGGCATTGCGGGACACCACATCAACGGCGCGTCCGAACATTCGCGACAGCCTGCGCTCAAACGGACATTGATCAACCGATAGGCTGTGAACAGCGCCAAGTTGCTGCCCCATTGACGGCCACGCTTTGAGCAAATCCGCTCCAGACAGATCAGCCGCCGGTACTCCCGGAATTGCCGTTATCACCAAGCATGCACCCTCCTGTTCCTCCTGCCAGTTGATGACCTCGGGGCAAGCCACACCTCGACCTTTGAGCCAAATGAGGCGGTCACGCTCTCCAGCGAGCTCACCGCGGCGGGAAGCAGGTGCGATTTTCGCGAAGGCATGCCCGTCACCACGTCGAAAAACAAAATCACCAGATTCTCCGCCTCTGACAGGCAACCAGTCAGAATGCGATTCACCAAAAAAAATATTAGTTCGATTCAATGGAGGTTCCTTCAGTTTTCTGATGAAGCGCGAATATAGAGAAATATCCCGAATGTGCAGTTAACGAATTCTTGCGGTTTCTTTCAGCGCCGCCAATACCGCCAGCCCGTCGCGCAAGGGGCGCGGCTCGTGTGTGCGGATGAAGTCAGCTCCACCTGCGGCGGCGGCAAGCTCTGCAGCGAGTGTCGCGGCCCCGACATCCCCCGGACCACGGCCTGTGAGCGCGCGCAGAAAGGATTTGCGCGAAACAGACAGAAGCACCGGCAAATCGAAGCGCAGCCGCAATTCATCGAACCGCGCCAGCACCGAGAGCGAGGTTTCGGGAGCAGCCCCCAGAAAAAACCCCATGCCGGGATCAAGGACAAGGCGGTTGCGTTTGATACCGGCACCCGTCAGCGCCGCGATGCGCGCGTCAAAGAACGCCGCAATGTGATCCATGATGTCGCCAGCGGGTGCCTCGCGCCGATCTGCCTGCCCGTCTTGCACCGAATGCATAACGACGAGTTTGGCAGATGATTTCGCCAATTGCGGATAGAACGCAGCGTCTGGAAAACCGCGAATATCATTGAGATAGGCCACACCACGCGACAAGGCATAGGCTTGCGTCGCGGGTTGATAACTGTCGAGCGAGACGGGAATGCCATCTGCCTTGAGCGCGTCCAGCACCGGCGCGATACGCGCGATTTCTGTGTCGGACGAAACAGGCGCGGCGTCGGGATTGCTGGATGCCGGACCGAGGTCGATCACATCTGCCCCCTCGGCCATCAGCTTACGCGCCTGCGCAATGGCTGCGTCTGGCGCCAGATACCGGCCTCCATCGGAGAAACTGTCCGAGGTTATGTTGACGATGCCGAAAATGATGAGCGATTTATTCATGGGGGCTTCTATAATAATAATAATCGAGCATGAGTCTCATACGGATGCTCGGGTCGAAAGGGAATCCCCAGGCGAGTAACCTGTTTGCGGTGATCCGTTTCATGATGATGTATCTGTAGCATTTTGGAAATAAATATATCATCTCTCAATAAGTAGATATATTTATCTTTTTTGCTTCTTTGGTGCTGCAAGTCACCAATACGAGGGAAACCTGTTACGGAGCGGTTTAACCGTAATCAACAGTGACTGGTGTCATGTTCGGAAGATTAATTGATAGTGGGGAGCCCGCAGAATTCGGAAAAAATCGTACGCTAAGGTTTTCCGGGCATCCGTAAGGGCCGAAACTTCCCGTCTTCCAGTCTGCGGCTCTGCCGCCAGACGTAATCGCCGGTTAGGTTGATGTGCTCCCAGCCCAGCGGCGACAGGAATTGCAGCAGCTCGCCGTCCACCGGCTTGCCGGCCTCGACCAACCCCTGGGTGGCGCGTTCCAGGTACACCGTGTTCCACAGCACGATAGCCGCCGTCACCAGGTTGAGGCCGCTGGCCCGGTAGCGCTGCTGCTCGAAGCTCCGATCCCTGATTTCCCCAAGGCGGTTGAAGAACACCGCCCTGGCCAGCGAGTTGCGCGCCTCACCTTTGTTCAGGCCGGCATGCACGCGGCGGCGCAGTTCAACACTTTGCAGCCAGTCCAGGATGAACAGCGTGCGCTCGATCCGGCCCAGCTCGCGCAGGGCCACGGCCAGTCCGTTCTGGCGCGGGTAGCTGCCGAGCTTGCGCAGCATCAGCGAGGCGGTGACGGTGCCCTGCTTGATCGAGCTGGCCAGGCGCAGGATGTCGTCCCAGTGGGCACGCACGTGCTTGATGTTCAGGGTGCCGCCGATCAGCGGGCGCAACGTCGGGTAGGCTTGCACGCCCTGCGGCACGTACAGCTTGGTTTCGCCGAGGTCGCGGATGCGCGGCGCGAAGCGGAAGCCTAGCAGGTGCATCAGGGCAAAGACGTGATCGGTGAAGCCGGCCGTGTCGGTGTAGTGCTCCTCGATCCGCAGGTCGGACTCGTGGTACAGCAGGCCGTCGAGCACATAGGTGGAATCGCGGACGCCGACATTCACCACGCGGGTGCTGAACGGCGCGTACTGGTCGGAGATATGGGTATAGAACAGCCGTCCCGGCTCGCTACCGTACTTCGGGTTGACGTGCCCGGTGCTCTCGCCCCGGCCACCCGCGCGGAAGCGCTGGCCATCGGAGGATGAGGTCGTGCCGTCGCCCCAGTGGGCGGCAAAGGCGTGGCGATACTGGTGGTTGACCAGCTCGGCCAAGGCCGCCGAATAGGTTTCGTCGCGGATGTGCCAGGCTTGCAGCCAGGACAGCTTGGCGTAGGTCAGGCCGGGGCTCGACTCGGCCATCTTGGTCAGCCCGAGGTTGATCGCATCACCGAGGATTGCGGACAGCAGCAACGTCCTGTCTTTGGCCTCGGCCCCGTCCTTCAAGTGGGTGAAGTGGCGGCTGAAGCCCGTCCAGTCGTCCACGTCCATCAGCAGTTCGGTGATCTTGATGCGCGGCAGTAACTGGCTGGTTTGGTCGATCAGCGCCTGCGCCCGATCCGGCACCGCCGCATCCAGCGGGGTGATTTTCAGCCCTGACTCGGTGAGGATGGCATCGGGCAGCTCGTTGTCCTTGGCCAGGCGGGTGACGGTGGCCAACTGCTCGTCCAGCAGCTGCAAACGCTCTTCCAGGTACTGGTCGCTGTTCGGGTTGATCGCCAGGGGCAGGGCCTGCTCGCGCTTGAGTGCGGCGAACTTCTCGGCCGGCAGCAGGTAGTCGTCGAAGTCGCGGAACTGCCGCGAGCCCTTGACCCAGATGTCGCCGGAGCGCAGGGCGTTCTTCAGCTCGGACAGGGCGCAGATTTCGTAGAATTTCCGGTCGAGGCCTTCCGGGGTGATCACCAGCGGCTTCCAGCGCGGCTTGATGAAGGCCGTGGGTGCATCGGCCGGCACCTTGCGCAGGTTGTCGGCGTTCATCTCACGCAGGGTCTGCACGGCTGCCAGCACGCCTTGCGCGGCCGGCCCGTGCTGTTCCCCAACTTTTCGCTCGGCGAAGAGTATGAACATGCGCCGCCGGCGACGAATCGCCAAATCTCACCGTATCTCCCGAGCGGACGATTTCGCACCGGTCTGCCCGTCGAAGGGCTTGCGATCGAACGGGGCGACCTTTTCTATGCATGTCCGCGAGCCAGCGTCTTTTATGGCACGGCGCTCGACGCCGACCTTCGGACGCGCGGCGTAAGCACGCTTGTCATGGCCGGGATAAGCACCACCGGCGTTGTTCTTTCAAGCGTCGCCTGGGCTAGTGATGCGGACTACGACGTGCGTTTGGTCCAGGACTGCTGCTACGACCCGGATCGGGATGCCCACGAAGCTCTGTTGCGTTCCGGGTTCGGCGGACGTGTACAGGTCGTGTAATTTTCGGGCCTCGCATGATCGCGGCCATAGCCGCAGGTGGATTGGTGCGAGGCAGGGCCAGTCCAAGTCAGGGTGCGGTCATCGCGGCGCCTGCAACTCTCAAAAACCCATCGCCGTAGCGGAGGTCTTGTAATCGCATGTCATTACGCACGCCCGATTTATTGTTCACAGCGATAGCACCTGCCATTTGGGGCAGCACCTACATTGTCACCACCCAATACCTGCCGAACTTCTCACCGATGACGGTCGCGATGCTGCGGGCGTTGCCGGCGGGTTTATTGCTCGTGATGATCGTCCGACAGATTCCAACGGGAATCTGGTGGATGCGCATCTTCATCCTCGGCGCACTTAATATTTCGCTATTCTGGAGCTTGTTGTTTATTTCGGTCTACCGCCTGCCGGGCGGGGTCGCGGCGACGGTAGGCGCTGTGCAGCCGCTGATGGTCGTGTTCATCTCTGCCGCTCTGCTAGGTAGCCCGATACGATTGATGGCGGTCCTGGGGGCTATTTGCGGAACTGCGGGCGTGGCGCTGTTGGTGTTGACACCAAACGCAGCGCTAGATCCTGTCGGCGTCGCAGCGGGCCTGGCGGGGGCGGTTTCCATGGCGTTCGGAACCGTGCTGACCCGCAAGTGGCAACCTCCCGTGCCTCTGCTCACCTTTACCGCCTGGCAACTGGCGGCCGGAGGACTTCTGCTCGTTCCAGTAGCTTTAGTGTTTGATCCGCCAATCCCGATGCCTACAGGAACCAATGTTCTCGGCCTGGCGTGGCTCGGCCTGATCGGAGCGGGTTTAACCTACTTCCTTTGGTTCCGGGGGATCTCGCGACTCGAACCTACAGTTGTTTCCTTACTGGGCTTTCTCAGCCCGGGGACCGCCGTGTTGCTAGGATGGTTGTTCTTGGATCAGACGCTGAGTGCGCTTCAAATCATCGGCGTCCTGCTCGTGATCGGGAGTATCTGGCTGGGCCAACGTTCCAACCGCACTCCTAGGGCGCGTATAGCTTGCCGGAAGTCGCCTTGACCCGCATGGCATAGGCCTATCGTTTCCACGATCAGCGATCGGCTCGTTGCCCTGCGCCGCTCCAAAGCCCGCGACGCAGCGCCGGCAGGCAGAGCAAGTAGAGGGCAGCGCCTGCAATCCATGCCCACCCGTTCCACGTTGTTATAGAAGCCGCATAGATCGCCGTGAAGAGGAGGGGTCCGACGATCGAGGTCAGGCTGGTGAGCGCCGCCAGTGAGCCTTGCAGCTGCCCCTGACGTTCCTCATCCACCTGCCTGGACAACATTGCTTGCAGCGCCGGCATTCCGATGCCACCCGAAGCAAGCAGGACCATGATCGGGAACGCCATCCATCCCCGTGTCGCGAAGGCAAGCAGGATGTAGCCTGTGCCGTCGGCAATCATTCCGAGCATGAGTGCCCGCCTTTCGCCGAGCCGGGCGGCTACAGGGCCGGTGATCATTGCCTGGGCGAGTGAATGCAGAATGCCAAATGCGGCAAGCGAAATGCCGATCGTGGTCGCGTCCCAGTGAAAGCGATCCTCGCCGAAAATGACCCAAAGCGCGGCCGGCACCTGTCCGACAAGTTGCATGATGAAGAAGACCGCCATCAGGGCGGCGACGACGGTCATGCCCCGGGCCCACCGGAACGAAGCGAGCGGGTTGAGAGCCTCCCGGCGTAACGGCCGGCGTTCGCCTTTGTGCGACTCCGGCAAAAGGAAACAGCCCGTCAGGAAATTGAGGCCGTTCAAGGCTGCCGCGGCGAAGAACGGAGCGTGGGGGGAGAAACCGCCCATCAGCCCACCGAGCACAGGTCCCGCGACCATCCCGAACCCGAAACAGGCGCTCATGAAGCCGAAGTGCCGCGCGCGCTCATCGCCATCAGTGATATCGGCAATATAAGCGCCGGCTACCGCCCCAGTCGCCCCGGTGATGCCGGCCACGATCCGCCCGATATAGAGAACCCAAAGGAAAGGCGCCGTCGCCATGATGGCGTAGTCGACAGCAGCGCCGGCCAGCGAGACGAGCAAGACCGGCCGCCGCCCGAAACGATCCGACAGCGCGCCCAGCACAGGTGCGCAGGCAAATTGCATCAACGCATACAGCGCCAGCAGAATGCCATAGTGGGCGGTGACGTCGTTCGAGTGAACCAGATCGCGCAGGAGGCCCGGCAGCACCGGCATAATCAGGCCGATGCCGACAGCGTCGAGCGCGACAGTGCTCAGAATTACGATCAGGGGTCTGTTGGGTTTCACGTCTGGCCTCCGGACCAGCCTCCGCTGGTCCGATTGAACGCGCGGATTCTTTATCACTGATAAGTTGGTGGACATATTATGTTTATCAGTGATAAAGTGTCAAGCATGACAAAGTTGCAGCCGAATACAGTGATCCGTGCCGCCCTGGACCTGTTGAACGAGGTCGGCGTAGACGGTCTGACGACACGCAAACTGGCGGAACGGTTGGGGGTTCAGCAGCCGGCGCTTTACTGGCACTTCAGGAACAAGCGGGCGCTGCTCGACGCACTGGCCGAAGCCATGCTGGCGGAGAATCATACGCATTCGGTGCCGAGAGCCGACGACGACTGGCGCTCATTTCTGATCGGGAATGCCCGCAGCTTCAGGCAGGCGCTGCTCGCCTACCGCGATGGCGCGCGCATCCATGCCGGCACGCGACCGGGCGCACCGCAGATGGAAACGGCCGACGCGCAGCTTCGCTTCCTCTGCGAGGCGGGTTTTTCGGCCGGGGACGCCGTCAATGCGCTGATGACAATCAGCTACTTCACTGTTGGGGCCGTGCTTGAGGAGCAGGCCGGCGACAGCGATGCCGGCGAGCGCGGCGGCACCGTTGAACAGGCTCCGCTCTCGCCGCTGTTGCGGGCCGCGATAGACGCCTTCGACGAAGCCGGTCCGGACGCAGCGTTCGAGCAGGGACTCGCGGTGATTGTCGATGGATTGGCGAAAAGGAGGCTCGTTGTCAGGAACGTTGAAGGACCGAGAAAGGGTGACGATTGATCAGGACCGCTGCCGGAGCGCAACCGGGGTCTGACGCTCAGTGGAACGAAAACTCACGTTAAGGGATTTTGGTCATGAGATTATCAAAAAGGATCTTCACCTAGATCCTTTTAAATTAAAAATGAAGTTTTAAATCAATCTAAAGTATATATGAGTAAACTTGGTCTGACAGTTACCAATGCTTAATCAGTGAGGCACCTATCTCAGCGATCTGTCTATTTCGTTCATCCATAGTTGCCTGACTCCCCGTCGTGTAGATAACTACGATACGGGAGGGCTTACCATCTGGCCCCAGTGCTGCAATGATACCGCGAGACCCACGCTCACCGGCTCCAGATTTATCAGCAATAAACCAGCCAGCCGGAAGGGCCGAGCGCAGAAGTGGTCCTGCAACTTTATCCGCCTCCATCCAGTCTATTAATTGTTGCCGGGAAGCTAGGGAAGGTGCGAACAAGTCCCTGATATGAGATCATGTTTGTCATCTGGAGCCATGGAACAGGGTTCATCATGAGTCATCAACTTACCTTCGCCGACAGTGAATTCAGCAGT